>JANOBN010000396.1:0-2068 GCA_031411675.1 Bacteroidota bacterium
TTTCTGCAATGTGCCTTTTATGGTCTTCGTCTTGACATTTCCACTGCATCCTATTTTATTGCCATTCCATTTTTGTTGCAGGCAATAAATTACTTCATCAATAAAAAATTACTGAGTCGCATTCAGATACTTTATCATAACATACTTATTCCTGTTATTATAACATTACTACTGGCTAACATGCCCCTTTATCGTTCATGGGGTACATTAATAAACAGGCGTGCCATCAATTTTGCTATTGATCCTGTAGAAATGCTGGCTTCATTAAGCACATTAATGCTCATCAGTGCAATTGTTGCCATCGGATTATTGTCCATCTTTTTTATCACCGTAAATAAAATGATGCTTAATTTTTCAGTTAAGCCTGCTGAAAAAATCAGCACTAAAATTGCAACCATTATATTATCGCTGGCTATTATTATTCTGGGTATAAGAGGCGGAGTACAATTAATTCCTATTAATGAAAGTTCAGCCAGCTTTTCAGCTAAAAGCCTGCTAAATGATGCAGCTACTAATCCTATCTGGCATCTGGGCAATAATCTGAGTAAGTCGAGGTTATCCGACAAAAATCCTTATCAGGAAATGCCGGACAATATTGCAAGAATGTTAGTTGATTCATTATTTATTAAGCAAAATTGTTCTTTCAAGCTTTTTAATATTCAACGTCCAAATGTGATTATTCTTTTACTGGAAAGTTTTACTGCTGATATCATTGAACCATTAAGTGGAGAAAAAGGCATTACCCCTTTTATCACTTCCTTATGCGATTCATCTTTACTTTTTACCAATATATATGCATCAGGGCGCAGAACCGATCAGGCATTACCATCTGTTTTTGGAGGATTTCCTGCACAGCCTGATTACAGCGTAATGCGTTTTACCGATAAAGCAGCTGCATTGCCTTCCATGCCTCGTCTATTGGCGCAAAACGGTTATCATCTATCCTATTATTATGGAGGTGAAACGGGATTTTCCAACATGGGTGCTTACTTGCATCAGAATGGTTTTGAAAAAATAATATCAAAGAATGACTTTGCCTCTGCTTCATTAAACAGCAAGTGGGGCGCACATGATGAATTCGTTCTTCAGAAACAAATAATAGATCTGAGTAAAGAACAACAACCCTTCTTCTCCACACTACTAACTTTAACTTCTCATGAACCTTTTGAAATACCACGTGCCGACTATTTCCCGGTAAATAACGAACCGGATCGATTCCGTAATGCAGTAAGATACACTGATGATTGTCTGAAGAAATATTTTGAAAGTGCCAAGCAACAACCATGGTATAACAACACCATTTTCATACTGATGGCTGATCACGGGCATTTGTTACCAAAACAAAGAGATTATTATGATGTGTTAAGTCATAAAATACCTTTAATTATTTTCGGGGCTGCATTAAAACAGGAATTCAAAGGAAAAAAAACAGATGTAACAGGTGGACAGCATGATATTGCGGCTACTGTGTTGCAGCAATTAAACATACCAGCTGATGATTTCCATTGGAGCAGCAGTTTAACAGATACCTGCCGAACTCACTTTGCTTACATTGACCTAGATCAAACTTTGGGCTGGATTACTGATCAGGGAAGCTTTACTTACCTTCATCACAGCAATAAACAAGAACGACAGAATAACATAACTGACACCACACTATATATAAAAGCTGCGGCATACAGACAGCTGCTATATCAGACTTTTCTACACCTTGATGCATCCGGCGGGCATAAATCAGGTAAATAAAATCAACAATTGAACTGTTATTATTTTTTGATCGGGGGTGTAATTCCATTAATTATATTATCCAGATTTGTTGTATCCTATACCCCATTCTATACGTTTAAAATTCACTTCCATTTGTTCTAATTCCCACTTTAAGTAGTCGAACTGGGATCTTAAACCAACGACTACACCTAAATATAAAGTCAAAAGAATAATGGTCGGCAAAAGAAAACCAATGTCTGGAAATGCAATTGATATGAAGCTTACTAAAAAAATGCTCACCGCAGTATTTAGTATTATCCGTTGTCTCGGGATTTTGAATTCAACTAGTGTTTTAGAGTCA
>JANOBN010000397.1:0-2213 GCA_031411675.1 Bacteroidota bacterium
ATTTTTTGGAAAGAAGAGAAATGGGAATCATAAATGTAGGGGGTAAAGGAAAAGTTACAGCTGGTGGGGTGGAATATGAGATAGACAAATTAGAATGTGTGTATTTAGGAAAAGGCACACAAGATGTTTCATTTACAAGCAATGATGCTGCAACACCTGCTTATTTTTATTTAATATCTACCCCTGCGCATCAAAGTTATCCAAATAAAATGATGACAAAAGAGGAAGCATCTCCTGTACATTTAGGCGATATACTTACATCTAACAAAAGAACCATTTACAAATACATACACAATGATGGCATTCAAAGTTGCCAACTGGTAATGGGCTTAACCGTACTAGCAGAAGGCTGTGTATGGAACTCCGTACCGCCGCATACACATACAAGAAGAATGGAAGCCTATTTCTATTTTGACATGGATGAATCACATCGTGTAATGCATTTTATGGGTGAGCCACAAGAAACAAGGCACTTGGTAGTAGCCAATAATGAAGCTGCCCTTTCTGCCCCTTGGAGCATGCACTATGGTGTAGGCACGGCCAACTACGGTTTTATTTGGGCAATGGCCGGAGAGAATAAAGAATTCTCAGATATGGATCAACAGCCAATAGCAAGTTTGAAATAATAAGAAGGAAATATACAGTGGAATACAAACTACGAGAACGTTTGCGTAAATATTGTTGTTGTAAAAAGATATTTTAAGGGTTAAATTATCATACTTTACAATCAACAAACAATTTGATGTAGAAGTTTTTTAAACGAATGCTTGTAATAAATTAACTGCATGAGAAAGGTATTGTGTTTTGGCGAATTGCTTTTAAGGCTCCCTCCTGCAAATGCAGGGGAGTGGCTTCGTAATAATACAATGCCAGTTTTTGTAGGTGGGGCAGAATTAAATGTTGCCACCGCATTAGCTACTTGGGGGTTACCTGTAAAATATTGTACAGCCCTCCCCGAAAATATCATTTCAAAAGACATTGCAACGTACCTCCAACAAAAAAATATAGATACATCTCCCATAATATATTCTGGCGAAAGTGTGGGACTGTATTATTTAAAAGAAGGGGCGGATATGAAAAGTTCCGAAAATGTTTTTGATAGAAAATATTCGTCTTTTTCAACATTGGCAACGGGTATAGTAGATTGGGATGCGATACTAGAAAATGTTTCTTGGTTTCATTTTAGTGCCATCGCACCGGCAGTAAGCCAATCGGCTGCGGCACTTTGTAAAGAGGCATTGGAAGCAGCGTCCAAAAAAAATATTACCATTTCTGTAGATTTAAACCACCGTTCTTTGTTGTGGAAATATGGTAAGCAACCCATTGAAGTAATGCCAGCACTAGTTCAATATTGTAATGTGGTTATGGGAAATATATGGTCGGCTAATTCTTTGTTGGGCATTCCGGTAAATGAAAATATTCATGAGCAAGCAACACAAGAAATATATTTGACCAGTGCCCAAGACTCCGCCAAATTTATTTTTGAAAAATACCCAAACTGTAAATGGGTAGCCAATACCTTTCGTTTTGATGGAAATGAAGGGGACATACGGTATTATGCGGCACTGGATAGAGTAAATGAACAAGCAATTTCACCCATTTTCCAAACAGCCACTGTGGTAGATAAAGTAGGAAGCGGGGATTGTTTTATGGCTGGTTTAATTTATGGTATTTCAACCGAACATACCCCAACAGAAATTATACGTTTTGCCGCAGCTGCCGCATTTGGCAAATTGCAAGAGAAAGGCGATGCTACAAAAAACAGTGTCGAACAAATTCAAAATATATTATCAAAATACAATTAATATAAAAATAAAAAATCAACAAAAATAAACATGAGCAAGAAAGTAGTAACCTTAGGAGAAATTATGTTGCGGTTGTCAACACCCGATTTCAAACGTTTTGTACAAGCAGATACATTTGATATTACTTATGGTGGTGGAGAAGCAAATGTGGCTGCGGCTTTGTGTAATTATGGATTAAACGGAACTTTTGTATCCAAAGTTCCCACCAATGCCATTGGACAATCGGCCATCAATCATTTACGTCGTTATGGTGTAGATACACAATTCGTAGCAAGAGGTGGCGATCGTTTGGGAATTTATTTTTTAGAAACGGGTGCTTCTATGAGGGCATCGCAAGTTGTGTATGACCGTGCGGGCGCTTCTATTGCAGATGTAGATGCAAGCGAATTTGATTTTGATAAAATATTT
>JANOBN010000398.1:0-40297 GCA_031411675.1 Bacteroidota bacterium
TAATTACGGTACTAATTGGACATCAGCAGGATTGCCCAATACAAGTGTTCGAGCAATTGCGATAAATGGCACATCAATTTTTGCAGGAACTTATGGTAAAGGCGTGCAATTATCAAACGACAATGGAACTAGTTGGATTCCCGTAAACAACGGATTAACAGACACGATTGTGTATTCATTAGCGGCATCAGGCAATGAAATTTATGCAGGCACTAACAATGGAATTTTTGTATCATTTAATAGTGGAAACAGTTGGATCGCCAGTACCAATGGCTTGCCGGGAGGTAACGTGAATGCAATTGTAATCAAAGGATCAATTGTTGTTGCCGGCACATCAAATGGTATATATATATCAAACGATCATGGAAGTACCTGGCAAGTGGAGAACTCAGGGTTGTTCGTTACGGATGTTTTGTCATTGACAATAAGAGGGAATGATGTTTTTGCAGGAACGAATGGTGCCGGCGTATTTAAACGGCCGATCTCGGAGCTGAACAATTGTTTTGCCTACTATACACCAACCTATGACCCCGCACAAAACATCTTTACTTTACATGTTGATTCCACAACAGCAGCAATGGCGGTGAGTTATCTTTGGGATTTTGGAGACGGAAGCACATCATCACTTACAACACCAACGCATATTTACGGCATTAATGGTATTTATCAGGTAAAGATGAGTGTGGCCACTGCATTAGGAAACACCTGTTATTATAGTCATTTGATAGGGAAAGATGCACTTGGAAATATTATTCTTAGGCCTACTGGTTTTGCTTTTACACTTAATGTACAGAATCCAAATACTACAAATGTTACACAAAACAGTGTTGGTGAATCAAAAATTACTATTCAACCGAATCCATTTTCTTCTCAAACAAAACTTACTTTTTCTGAGGAGCAGAAACATGTAGTAATAAGGATAATTGACTTGCTTAATAAAGAAGTAGCAACGATGGAAATGGAAAATAAAACGGAGCTGGTGATTGAAAAGGGAACAATAAAGGAAGGAGTTTATCTTCTTAAAATTACCGACGATAACAACAATGTTGCTACCCGGAAAATAATAATTCAATAACTAAATAGGTAACCTAAGGCCTGACTAATGTTAGGGAAATAAGAATTTTTTCACTGATTCATTGCATTTTCACAGGAATAGGCTTATTTTGCTCAATATCTGTTAACTTATGAAGAATTTAATACTTACAGGAATATTGTTACTTGCCTTTTTTGGCACGAATGCTCAAATAGAAGGAACAGGACTTATATTCCGCAACCTTACCTATGAAGAGGCCCTTAAAGCAGCCAGAGTAGAGAATAAAATGGTTTATGTTCATGGTTATGCGGACTGGTGCCACTTTTGTAAGGATATGATAGAAAAGGTATACCCCGATTCTGAAGTAGGGGCTTTTTATAATCCTCAGTTTATCTGCATAAAAGTTAATCTGGAGAAAGAAGGAGCGGAGTTAAATAAGCGAATACTTAGTCATAGCTTTCCCACCTTATTGTTTTTCGATTCTACCGGCACGGTTATGCACCGGGCAGCGGGCCGACACATGAAGAGTTTGCTGATTCAATTGGGTCAGGAGGCACTAGACCCCCGCAGAAGATTATATACCTGGATAAAGTTATTTAATGAGGGGGATTGCTCTTATGATACAGCGTACACTTACCTGAGAAAGATGGAAATCTCCGGTGCTGATTTTCAACCGGAAGTTCTTAAATATCTGAATCGTAAAAAACCAGCAGAATTAACATCAGAAGCAAACTGGAAAATTATTAATGAATTATATAAGGATGTAAAAGATCCGTTTATGCTGACACTTATTCGGTTAAAGCCTGATTTTGAAACAAAATACACCAAACCTGCAGTTGACCGAAAGTTTACAGAGATGTATAAGTATGAATTTGCTATTCGTACCCGTTTGCTGGATACTGCAGGATATGACAAATTGAAACAGCAGGTGAAAGCCAGCGGACTTGATTTGGCTGACCGGATTGTGGATTATGCAGATCTTCAAAAAGCAAAAATGAAGAGTGATTATGAAACCTATTTTGTATTAGCAGAATCATTTGTAAAGAAGCATGCAGAAAAAGATGCGGAGTTGCTCAATGAAATTGCACAGACCTTTTTTGAAAAAACAAAGGATAAAGAATTACTTAACAAAGCAGCGGAATGGGCACGGTTAAGTGTGAAGATGAGTGACACTTATACTTATAATGAAACACTTGCAGGGATCCTTATTATGAGTGAGCAAAAAGAAGAAGCACGAAAGGTGACACTGCATGCAATTGAGATTGGGGAGAAGAACAAAATTAATGTAAGCAGGGCGAAGTTGTATCTGGATAAGATTGAGGAAATGCCTTGAACTAGTAGCTAGTATTAAGTATCGAGCAGTGAGACTTAGATTTTGGGAATAGAAAGTTTGTGCGGTGATTTGTGCAGTGTAAAAAAGGAGTTTACTTTAAATTCATTTCTCTGCGATTTTTATGGTTTTATGCAAGAGAAAATGGATATTTTTATTCTGCAATGCGGGCAGATAAATTGATAACCCTGGAATTATACAGTAAGCTCTTTAATTTTCTTTTCGAGGTCAGGGGCCATCAGGAAGCCGTTTATCCTCCACAGCAATTCTCCTTTTTTAAAAAGCATCAGCACGGGAACACTCATCATGCTGTACTGTTTTTTTAATTCTTCACTTTGATCGATATCAATTTTAAGAATGGCTAATTGCGGAAGGCGTTGTTTTAATTCATCCAGAATAACATCTAGCATTTTACAGGGCTCACACCAATCGGCCCAAAAATCAACCAGCACCAGTTCTTCTTCGGCAATACGAATATCAAACTCTTCTTTATTCAAAACGCGGCACGCAAATTATTAATACGAAACAGGAATCAACTTCTGCCACGAACATCTTCAGCAGGAGGAGCAGCAGGAGGCTCCATAACAGTACCACACTTTTTACAGGTTCGCTTTTCTAAAGAGGCATAAAAACCGTTCATGATCACCGGCAATTGCCCAACGATATCTTTCAGACCAAAATATTCTTCGTAAAGTTTCTCATTACACTTTTCACAAAACCACATGCAGGCATCCATTTCTTCCTCACTTCGGTAACGCTCAATTACCAACCCAATCGTGTTAGGGCCACGTTGTGGGGAATGTGGAATACGTGGCGGCAACAAAAACATTTCTCCTTCCCGGATATGTACATCCACCTGCTTGCCTTCCTGAATTGTCTTCACCACAATATCACCCTCTAACTGATAGAATAATTCTTCTGCATCTTCGTAGTGATAATCCTTACGGGAATTAGGTCCGCCAACTATCATCACAATAAAATCTTTATTTCCGGTATAAACCTGTTTGTTTCCTACAGGCGGCTTAAGCAAGTGACGGTTTTCGTCGATCCATTTTTTCAGATTTAATGAAGTTGCAATCATAGTTTTGGTAATTATTTATTCGGGGATAAAGAAACAATTTTTTAATAACCGGACAAAAAATCCGCGACAAACAGGGAATAAAAAATATATATAGAATCAGCTTTTTTTGCCGAAGACTTCTGTAATCTTTTTACCTACATCTGATGCCAGCTCTTCTGCTTTTTGTCCGAAGTTTCGTGCAGCATCTTCCAGCTCGTCTTTCAGATCACCCATTTTCTTTTTCATGCCGTCAGACATTGTTCCGCCATTCATAATTACATCTAACTGATCGTGAAAAACGTGAGGAGTTTTAGTTTTTAAATAGGCGGAAACGGAGGCCGCCGCTTTCTGTGCCTGCTCTGCTGTTATTCCTGCTTCTGCAGCTATTTTTTCAATGAGCTCTTTCATGTGTTTTGTTTTTTATTCAACGGTAAAAGTAACAAAAAGCAGGGCGGCAAAACAGGATAACCTTATCAATAAAAGATGATTTATGTGCTGAAACAAATACTTTTGCCGGATGAATATTAGTCTTAAGGGAAAAACAGCACTGGTTTGCGGCAGCACACAGGGCATTGGAAAAGCAGCAGCTGTGGAGTTGGCTACCATGGGCGCATCAGTCATTCTTTTAGCGCGCAACAGTGAAAAACTTGCTGTCACTATGAAGGAGCTGCCCTCCGGCCCACAGATGTCGCACAGCTTTATTGCTGCTGATTTTAGTGATGTTGAATCCGTAAAGAAGGCAATTCATTCACTATTAGGAAAGGCCATACACATCCTGGTAAACAATACCGGCGGACCCCCTTCAGGACCAATTTTAACTGCTAAAGCGGAGGAGTTTGCACAGGCTTTTAATAATCATCTCATTTGCAATCATCTTTTAGCACAAGCAGTAATACCATTTATGAAGTCGGAAGGTTATGGGCGGATTATCAATGTGATTTCCACTTCCGTGAAGTTGCCTTTGAAAAACCTTGGAGTAAGTAATACCATACGGGCTGCAGTTGCTAACTGGAGCAAGACCATGGCAAATGAGCTGGCAGCACATCATATTACGGTAAACAACGTTTTACCCGGAGCAACCCACACACAACGGTTGCAAAGCATTATGGAGAACAAATCTGCAGCCGGCAAAGTACCATTTGAGGAAGTGCAGGAAGAAATGATTCATGAAATACCGATGCAACGTTTTGCTACTGCAGAGGAGATTGCAAATGCTATTGGTTTTTTAGCTTCACCGGCAGCATCGTACATCACGGGAATTAACTTACCGGTGGATGGTGGCAGGACGGGGTGTTTGTAAATGAATTGTAGTTGTTATTCCTCACCCACTTTGTCATTCCGAGGTACGAGGAATCTATACGGCAGACAAACCTCCGTAACCATATCGCCGGAATTAATTCCGGTGATATGGTTACGGAGGCTGTGCTTAAACTTGTGCAAAAACCTGTGCTCTGTCTTGTCTCCCCGAAGGGGCCTTGTGGTTTTGGAATAGGTTGGTGCAATGGCCACCTGAGGAAATTCGGAGCACCAGACCGAACTTTTTTTGGCTTTGTTTCCACAATTAAAAGTCAAACTTTCTTGTTGCTATCCCACTGGTTCCTTTCAGGAGGACAACAATGGAGAGTGAGTTGGAGCGGGAGAGTGGTAGGCTTTTTTCTCCATATCGCCGGAATTTATTCCTGCGCCTGACGAAATTTTCACTCTTTGCAGTAACATCATCCCAAAAGCTTTTGTTATGGAACAACATCAATCACCGCAAAGTTCCTTCTCCCCTTTTTGTCTTTCCGAGGAATCTATACGGCAGACGAAATTTCGACTCTTAGCAGCAATATCCTCCGGAATGATTTTGCCAAGGAACAACATCACTCATCGCAAAGTTCCTTCTCCGCCAGCGGGCGGATCAGGATGACAATAAGGGTATTATACTCCATATCGCCGGAATTAATTCCGGCGATATGGAGGTTTAAACTAACGTTATATCAAACTGCACCAAATTGATAAACTCCTGTACTCTGTTATCAACCTCGTCCTCACTTAACTCAATAATACGTTCCAGTCCGAATTTCTCAACGCAGAAAGAAGCCATTGCGGAACCGTATATTACAGCTCGTTTCATGCTTTCAAAAGAGATATCATCTACACTGCTGAGGTAACCCATAAATCCTCCGGCAAACGTATCACCGGCACCGGTGGGGTCGAACACTTCCTCCAATGGCAAAGCAGGAGCAAAAAACACCTGATCATTATGAAATAACAAAGCGCCGTGTTCACCTTTTTTAATGATTAAATATTTCGGTCCCATAGTGAGGATCTGACGTGCCGCTTTTACCAATGAATATTGGCCGGTAAGCTGACGTGCTTCTTCATCATTGATCGTTAAAACATCAATCATCTTCAGGTTTTTCAAAAGATCTTCCATAGCTATTTCCATCCAGAAATTCATGGTATCCATTACAATTAATTTCGGACGTTTTTTCAAACGTTGCATTACTTGCATCTGAATAGAAGGCATCAGATTTCCCAGCATCAGATATTCACAATCCTGATACGACTCCGGAATGATCGGGTCGAACGTACTTAAAACATTAAGTTCCGTAGCCAGGGTATCGCGGGTATTCATATCCGTATGATATTTCCCTGACCAGAAAAACGTTTTTTCTCCCTTTTTAATCTGAAGGCCTTGTGTATCAATGCCACGGTTATTCAGCATCTGAATTGTTTCCATAGGAAAATCTTCCCCTACAACAGAAACAAGATTGATTTTATCTTTAAAGTAAGAAGCAGAAGTTCCGATATAGGTAGCGGCGCCGCCTACAATTTTATCGGTTTTGCCAAATGGCGTTTCAATAGCATCAAAGGCAACAGTACCAATAACAAGCAGGCTCATAGGTTTATTTTTTAGGAAGTGATAAGGGATTCCGGAGTCGGATCCGGGAGGCAAAAATAGTAAAGTGAGTGAATTACACCGCCTACCAAGCAAAATGGGAGCAAATAAAAAGGGTATTAATGATCAAAGGCAGCCGAAGCGAATGATTTCGTCGGGAACAGGCAAATTTCAGAGTGAAAAACTCCTTTTTCTTTTAACAAACGCTTTCCTGATTGTTTCTAATTTGTTTTCTTTGAGCGGATTAAAAAACCACCTGCGCTTGTCGAATTTTGAGATAAAACTCCCCCAGTTTGAAGGTCCTTTTGACCTTTTGCTCTTTTTCATAGAAAGGGATGAACTGGATATTCATGATATTCCAATAGCACGGATTACCGTTGATTTCATGGAATATATGCACAGTATGCAGACCATGAATATTGAGTTGGCCAGCGAATGGATACTGGTTGCTGCTACGCTGATGCGCATCAAAGCCAAAATGCTATTACCTCGTTATGAAAAAGATGAGCAGGGTAATGAGTTAGATCCACGTCATGACTTAATACGCCAGTTACTTGAGTATAAACAGTTTAAGGCTGCATCAGAAGAACTTCGATTATTGGAGGAAGATCGATTGATGCGTTTTAATCGTGGAAATATGCAGCAGGAGCTATTAAAGATGGCAGGCGATATGGAAACCGGTTATGCCGGCGAGTTGAATCACCTCACCCTATATAAGCTGATTGCCACATTCGAAAAAGTTATGATGCGTTTTGATGATAATCAGAATCGCGTAATGCATACGGTTGTTCAGTTTCCTTATAGCATCGACGGACAAAAGGATTACATACGTGCATTAGTGAGTAAGAAGCCCCAGATGAGCTTTGGGGATCTTTTTGAGGAATGTACTACCAAAATACATGCAGTATTTACTTTTCTGGCTTTACTGGATTTATTACAAAGCCGCATCTTGTTGATCTTTTTAGGGGAGGGCTTTAACAATTTTGTGTTAAGTACGCCAGAGGCCGCACCGGAGCAACAATCATCGGCCGATGCAGAATGATGCTCGTGATATTTTAAAAAGTTTCTCTACAGGTAAAATTATCTGGCCGGTTCTTATAGGATTAGGCGTTGCCAGTTATTTACTGATTAGTGAATTTGATGCTGATGCTTATTCACGCATTCGCTGGACAACCGCATCCACATTATGGTTATGCCTTGCTGCATTAATGGTGGCCATTCGTGATGTGGCATACATGGTTCGAATCCGCGTATTAACGGATGGAGAATTGAACTGGTATCGTTCCTTTATTGTGATTATGTTGTGGGAGTTTGCCTCCGCACTAGCACCCGGATTATTAGGTGGAGGATTTTTCTTTGCCATTTTAATTTTGAATCGTGAAGGAATTAATATGGGCAGAAGCATCACCGCAATTTTGTATTCTTCTTTTCTAGATGGAATATTTTTAGCAGTAATGGCGCCATTGGTTTATTTCACAGTAGGGAAAGATGTTTTATTTTCCGGATTTAATTTAAATTCTCCTTTTGGCAGTGGAATATTTTACGGTTTCTGGCTGATTTACTATCTCATATTGGCATACAAACTATTTGTTGCTTATGCATTATTTGTTAACCCACGCTTTGTAAAAAAAATATTAATCAGCTTATTTTCTTTGCGCCTACTCCGACGCTGGAAGCATGGTGCCATAGAAACCGGAAACCAGCTTATCATTGCTTCCAAAGGATTGAAAGGGAAAAATTTCCGCTACTGGGGCTGGTCACTGGGAGCGACTTTTGCCTCCTGGACAGCACGTTATTCCATTGTTAACTTTTTAATACATGCATTTCATGGAAGTAAACCGCTGTACGATTTAGCGGTGTATGGCAAACAAGTAATAATGGGCATACTGATTTTATTAAGCCCAACGCCCGGCGGAAGCGGAGTTGCCGAATATGTATTCAAAGATTTTTTAGGTGAGTATATTCCGACAGGACTTGCTTCTACACTTGGCTTATTGTGGAGGCTGATGAGTTACTACCCGTATTTATTTATTGGTGCCATCATTTTACCGAAATGGATCCGAACACATTTCAGGAAGGTGCATTTGTGATTTTCGTTTAACATCATTTTGTTTACTGAGAGTGAGGAGGAGATTGGAGAAATCGGCCCGATTATTAATTCAATCAAGAGTTAATTGCGAACAAAACCTTACACCATTTTCTGTAATATTTTGTAAAAAAGTGTAACCTTTTTGCTTAAAACAGGTTTAATTGATGAATGAAACTATCTCTATTCGTCAACCATTATGAACCGCAAATCCTTATTCAGTAACACTTTTATCATCGGGATGTTGCTCTATGGGATGTTGGTTTTAACGTCCTGTAACAGGCAAGCCCTGTTTACGCAAAATAAACCGCTGGCACCTAATTCAGGAATTACTTCCGGTAAGCAGGATTCTACCAGACAGCAAAAACTGCTGGCTCCTGATGATAAGATTATGATCAGCATCTGGGATCATGATGAGCTGAGCGTTGGCTCCTTACAGGGAACTTATAGTCTTGCAGAAGAGTTTGGCAAATGGATCATGCTGGATGCAAACGGGGAAGTTCGTTTACCACAGGTTGGATCAGTAAAGCTGGCAGGATTAAATGTAAAAGACGCCACACAGCAACTGGAAAAAGTATATGCAAAATATATACAGAACCCTGTTATCAATATCCGAGTATTAAATAATCAGGTAACGGTGCTGGGAGAAGTTCGTAGCCCCGGTATTTATTTGTTTAGTGCTGATCATGTACGTCTGGCTGACATTGTCGGAAAAGCACAGGGGTTTACTGATTTTGCAAAAACAAAGAAGATTAAAATAATCCGCAATACGGATCAGATGACGATTGACTTTACCAATGCAACGAGCGCATCAGCACAAGAACTGACGATCTATCCCGGCGATATTATATATATACCACCAACAGGAGGAAAAGCATGGGAACGTTTCAGTACGAAGCTGATTCCTATTGCAAGTTTAATAACAGCCATAGCATTAGTTTACAGTGTAACCAATAAAAACTAAGAGAAGTGCATAATCCAAATAGTATAAAAAGTTTGCTTTCACCTCTGGTAAAAAGATGGTATATCATTGCGATATGCCTTTTGTTGTCAGGTATAGCAGCCTATCGTTACATGCAAGTGGCCACACCGGTTTATCAGGCAAGCGCTACTATAAAAATTGAAGATCAGTCCGGAATAACAGAGACGAAGTTGTTTAAAGATTTTGATGTTTTTAATCAGAATAACAAAACACAAACGGAAGTTGAAGTACTGAAGTCGAGGTACCTTTTTGAGAAAGCACTGGAGAAACTGGATTTCTTTGTGGAGTACTACCGCATCAATGACATGAGCAATGAAGAGTTGTATCATAAAAATCCCTTTACTGTTGACTTTAATTTAACTGCTGAAAATTTCAATCAGCAGGAATTTGATTTTAAACATCTTGGTGGAGAAAGGATACGCATCATGTATAATGATGGCAGACGCAACTATGAAAAAGATGCCCGTTTCGGAGAGCGTATTAATGGCAGAGGCTGGAATATTACCGTTAAGAAAGCACCACATTCTTCCTATTCATTATCGGATTCTTACCGTTTTATCATCTATAGTAAGGTAGCCCTTGCGCAAAAGATGATGAATACCGATTACATTGTTCGTGCAGTAGATAAAGATGTAAATATTATAAAAGTATATTACAAACATCCGGTACCGGAAAAAGCAATGAAGATGGTGAATGCCGTTTCACAGGCTTATCTGGAACAAGGGTTAAATGATAAAAAGGAACTTGCTTCCAGCACACTTGGTTTTATCAATCAACAACTGGAAATTGTAACGCAGGAATTAAACGATGCACAGGATGCCATTAAAAAATATAAAGTAGATCATGAAATTGTAAATATTCCTCAACAAACCGATGCAACATTCCGTACATTAAGTCAACTGGAAATACAAAAAGTTGATATTAACATGCAGCTTTCCATGTTGGAGAATCTGAGTGAATATTTAAGAAGAAACCGTCAGATCAATTTATCAGGACCGGAGTTCACCACTATTGCTGATCCGTTGTTTACGGAGAGTGTATCAAAACTAAATAACAAGCTGCGGGAACGAATGACCCTAACGGCAAGATATACGGGGGAAGATCCGCACATTATGGGTCTGGATGCAGAAATTAGTCAGTTGCGCAATTACCTGGTAGAAAGTGTGAACAACACGCGCAAGAAATTAATGATTCGCGAGGAGGAAGTACAAGGTGCGATCGGAGAACAAAGAGCATCATTTGATGGCGTTCCGGAAATGGAATCAACATTAAATGAATTGAACCGAAATTTCTTTTTATACGAAAAGGTATATAACTTCCTTATAGAAAAACGTACGGAAGCTTTAATCACTTCACAGGTGAATGTATCCTTTAACCGAATTCTGGAAGTTGCCACCATGCCTTACAAACCGGTTGCACCTGTTGCCGAAGTAGTTTGGGGAATTGCTATCTTTTTAGGATTGCTTATTGGTATTACCATTGCTTATGTTCGTCATTATATAAAATCATCGGTATCCAGCAGAGAGGAAATGGAGAAGGTGAGTCCGATTCCTTTTATTGGCAATGTAGAGCAATTTGTAAAAAGCAGCAACGGATACAATTCCTTTACTGCATTAACCACCAGAATTCTTTTAACACAACAATCAAAAGAAAATCTGGTTATAACGGTTACTTCCACAAAAAAGGGAGAAGGTAAAACATTTATTGCTACAGGTGTTGCACGTACATTGGCTGCCATGGATAAAAAAGTACTGCTCATTGATATGAATCCATACAACCCGACCTTAAATGAGTGGTTCGATATTCGTAATCCTCAGGGAATGGCTGATGTGTACATTCATAAGATGAACATACATGATGTAATCAACATTACTTCATTCCCCAATCTTGACATGATAAATTCAGGAACACAGGATGGTCCGATGAGTCATCTGATTGCCACACAACGCACGCAGGACATCATCAAAGAACTTCGTAACCATTATGATGTAATTGTATTTGATACACCGGAGTCAGGAAAATATGTAGATGCCATTCCGTTTATGAAATGGAGTGACCTGAATCTGTATGTTGTAAAAGCAGATGAAACCAACAAGGAGCTTATTGCCAATGCGGAGTTAGTAAAGGAAGAATACCGTCTGGAAGAAGTATATTTTGTACTTAACGGCATGAAGGAAAAACGAAATCATTCAGGCTATATCAATAACAGAAAACTAAACAGTATCAGGAAAAAAATGGTGCCACAACTCACATCCTTATTTGCCTGGTAAAATTATATGCAACTCACCTTTTCCACTACTAAAAATCTCTTCAAGAACAACACCCTGCTGGTTTATACTGACCAGTTGGTGGTGAGTGGATTGAGTTTTGTTTCCAGTATTATTCTGGCACGATTACTTGGGGTGCAGGGCTTTGGTATTTATAGTATTGCATGGTTAGGTGTGCTTATTGCAAGCAGTGTAAATCAACCCTTCATCATTTCTCCGATGATGACCTTAAGCAGCAAAAAGGAATCAGGGGAAAGAGAACGTTATCTGCAGGCATTGGTTTTTAAGCAACTATTCTTTGCGGCAACCTTAAGTATTCTTGCATTTCTCACAGTGCTGGTGATGAGTGTAATATTGAAGGAGTGGAAGGTAAACAGTATTATTCTTGCATTTCCTCTTGCTGTTTTTTCATTCCTGTTACAAGACTTTTTCCGCAAATACTTTTTCATTATTGGCAAAGCACATATGGCGGTTATGATTGATGTAATTGCCTATGGCGGAGTTTTATTAAGTGCGTTTTTGTTGCATTATTTCCGGGATATGGATGCACAGTTTATATTGTTGCTTACTGCACTCTTCTTTTTATATGCTTCGCTTGTTGCACTATTGTCGTTAAACAAATTAAAATTTGATCTTAAAGAAATTAAAGCCGCCATCACAGAACATTGGGATTTCAGCAAGTGGCTGACGGCAACAGCATTGCTTCAGTGGTTTTCGGGTAACCTGTTTATTATTGCGGCAGGAGCAATACTGGGTCCGCGCGCTGTTGGTGCCACCCGCATGGCGCAAAATATTGTGGGAATAACCCATGTCTTATTTCTTGCAATGGAAAATATTATTCCGGCGCGAGCTGCTACTGCTCAACGTAATGGAGGGAATGATGCTCTGTTCCGTTACTTGTGGAAGTTTACATTGCAGATGGGAACGATCACATTTGCATTATTAGGGTTAATAACCATCTTCAGCAAACAAATTATTGAAGCCTGCTACGGGGAATCATATCTTGAATATCAGCCGGTACTCATTGGGTTCTGTTTATTATATGTAATTGTGTTTTTAGGATATCCTTTAAGATACGCAATTCGAACAATGGAAAAAACAAGATTAATATTCTCTTCTTTTATCATCAGTTCCATCTTTAGTGTTGCCTGTGCATATCCTGTTATTAATGCATTTGGTTTGTTTGGTGTTGTAGGCGGATTAATGGCTACTCAGATGATCACACTGATCATTTATACATGGTCGTTACGGAATACCATTAAGTGGATTTAAGGTTGCCGTAAAAGCCTTGTAACATCTGCACATTTTCTACGTAAAAACATCAACAAAACCATGAAAGTAATACACCTTGTTTTAGGAAAAGCCAATCCCAACCGGATGAATGGCGTTAGTAAGGTGGCCCATTTCCACGCCATGTACCTGCATAAAATCGGGGTGAATACAGAGATATGGGGAATAACCCGTACTCCGGAAGCTCCGGTTACCGAAAGAGAAGTGCCTACCCGTTTATTTCGCGGGCAGTCAATTATCAGAGGACTGGACCCATCATTAATGTTGGCTATTGAAAGACTGAAAGGAAAGGTAGTATTTCATATTCATGGTGCATTGATTCCTGACTTCTATCTGGTAACAAAAATACTTTGCGAGAAGAAGATTCCCTATATATATACTCCGCATGGTGCTTTCAATGAAGTTGCTTTACGGAAAAACAAACTCATTAAGAAAATATATATTAATAGTTTCGAGAAATGGATTCTGCGCCATGCCAAGAAGGTACAGTTTCTGGGGAAAAGTGAATACGATCATATTACGAATCTGGTAACACTTCACAACAAGGTAGTGATACCAAACGGACAGTGTCTGGAAGAAATGAGTTTTGAGTATAAAAAAATCAAACATCAGAATGAACCGGTATTCGGCTTTTGCGGACGACTAGATAATTATTATAAAGGACTTGACTTATTGCTTACTGCATTTGCTGATTATAAATCAAATGGCGGGAAAGGTGAATTGTGGCTGATTGGTGATGGTCCTGATCGTCAGAAGCTGGAGCAAATGGTAATTGCACTTGACTTGTCAGCATATGTTACATTTCATGGAGCTCGTTACGGACAGGAAAAACTGAATTTTATTGCGAACTTGGATGTGTTTGTTCATCCTTCACATTCCGAAGGGTCACCAACAGCTGTTTTGGAAGCTGCGGCATTGAGCATACCGTTGCTTGTTACCACAGGAACGAATGTAGGGCCACTTGTAGAAAAATATCAATGCGGAATTCATATTCATTCCAATAAAAGTAAAAGTATTGCAACTGCATTAAAAACGTTTGGAGAACTTTATCAGACAGACTCATTAAAAGAAATGAAAAATGGAGCTTTACGAATGGTAGAAGCGGAGTTTGATTGGGAAAATATTGCAAAACAATTATCGGTAATTTATCAATCATGATCACGGACGCAGCAGTATCCATAAAAGAGAAGAGTGCATCTTCTTTTTATGTGCTGGCCGTTACTTTGCTTACACTTCGTATCTGTAGTTATTTTATGCTATCAGAAGAAGTACAGATTACACAGCTGCTTAAAGTAAGCTTGAGAATTTCTGTAACTGCAGCAACCGGAATTTTATTATTAAGACATTATTCAACACGCCGGGAAAACAAAATAACATACGACCAGCCAATGAGTCTGGTTTTATATTTATGTTATATCGGATTGGCTATTTGCTCCCTGATGTGGTCAACATCATTTAGTGATACAATACTGCATTTGTTGATGGACACAGAGACCTTATTGTTTTGCTTTTTATATATAAAACTGATATTACTTAAGCAACACCAGGAAGGATCTCAAATCAGGTTCAGCAGGATTGTTGCATATTCCATATTTTTGATATGTGCAGGATTTTTGGCAGGTAAAATGATTAATCCCGATAAATTTTTCCGTCTTACACATGGCGGTGAAGAATCAAGGCTTGGAGGATTTATTATTAATCCGAATGAATTGGGAATGCTCATTGTAATTGGCATTTCCACCACATTTATAGAGTTAAAACACTCTTTCAACAAGTGGGCAAAGTGGGGCATGATGTTTATAATGTTGTATGAATTAATGATTACAGGTTCACGGTCATCCATGATTGCATTACTTCTTGTAATATTATTTTTTGTATCGCAAAGTAAAACAAGACGGATGCAGATAGTAATTCTTGCAGCACTTCTTGCAGTAACACCGTATATAGTACATCAGGTTTTTATAAAACAAGGGAATGTAGAGGAAGTAATGAGTTTAACCGGACGATTGCCTTTCTGGAAGGATTTGCTCACTATCAATTTTCCTAAAGAGCCGTTATTAGGCTACGGATATATGCGAATTGACTACACCGATAAATTTGAAAGTATTAGTTCATATGCCGGAGGAATGACGCACAATACGTTTTTACAAGTGTTGATGGGTTTAGGGTTAGTTGGGTTGTTTATCGTGCTTGCGCAGCTTACTTCTACCATTTACAGTATTTTAACCCACCCTGACTGGCAGAAGAGACGGGTTTGTTTCGGGTTATTAATTCCTGTTTTAGTCAACTCGTTTACGGAATTTGGCATATTCGGAGAGACTAATTATGGAATTATGTTTTATCTTTTTATAGTTTTTACTGTTGTTTTAAAACCTGCGACCGAGCATTTGCGTATAAAAAGCACAAATGCAAACAGTTCCGCTTCATTTCTCAGATCTCCAGTTACTGCATAGTTTCTTTTGCAATGATGCAGAAGAACTGTCCGTATATGATCCGGATCAACGGTTAAAAACTGTTGCTGAAAAACCTGTATTAAGCAATAAAGGCAGATTTAATCTTTCCGCAAATGGAAAAGATATGAATGCTGCCATGCAGTTTTATTTCGGAGACGGTAACTGGAATGATGGAAAACGTTATATATATATAAACAACCCTGATGGAACTATGCGCTGGATTATTCCTGCGGAAGAAAAAAGTTCAATTCATCTGTCACTTTATAATTCACAATCGTGGAAGGCACGTTTTTATAAGGCGGCATCATCTATTCTCTTTGCAGCAGGGAAAAGTAGCTGGCTGGCTTCAGGATCATTTTATGTAGAGAAAGCAAAAGCAGATGCAATTGAAAAGAAGTATGGGATATTGCCCGGAGAAAAATACTCCTTTTTTACAGGCACCAGAGGAAATACAAGAAAAGTGGTTTTAGCTGTTGGAGATAAGAAGATTACACATTTTATAAAAATTGCAATAAGTAAACAATCAAAACAACTTATTAATAACGAAGCAAACATGTTAAAAGAACTGAATAAATACGATTTTACCACATTGAGCATGCCACGGGTTACCGATCCGAGAATTAATGGTTGTGCTCGTTTAACAAATGTGAAACCGGCGTATGTAATACCGGCACAAAGAATTAATGATATTCACGTACGAACACTTGCGGAGTTATATGCGGCCAATCACGAAAAAAAGCGAATCGAAGAATGTGCAGCATGGTCAGCTATTTCTAACAACATGGACTGGATGCAAAGGGAGCATGAACTGAACAACGGTCTTGATGAGCTAAAAACCAGAAGGGTCATTCATTTATTACGCAAGCTTTATAACTCCATGCCAATTGAAGCAGAGATTCCTGTTTCCGTTTCACATGGTGATTTTACACCTTGGAATATGTATTGTGATGAACATCGTTTATATGTGTATGATTGGGAACTTTCCAGCAATGGCATCCCAATGTTATTTGATCTTTATCATTTCATATTGCAGTCACAGGTTTTAATTCATCATCAAAACTACCCGGCTATCAGAAGCACTATCAACCAAACAATCAGAAATGCGAACGTGAAAAAGCTGGTTAGCAAATATGATATAGAAACAGAATTGCATTATCGGATGTATTTGCTTTTTACAGTAAGTTATTATTTGCGATTATATATCAGTGAAGCCGAACTCCTCACCCAATCACACTGGATGATGGATGTGTGGATGGATGCGTTGGAAGAAGTTAACAGTGTAAATTAGTATGAGTCAACGTAAAGAGTTTATTTATTATTTTTTTAATGCAATACGTAATTATCGTTATGCGATTCTGAAAGATGTGTATCACAACATACAAGATCTTCCGGAATCGGCAGACATTGACCTTGTTGTTGATCCTCTGGATCTGGAAAAGGTAATTGCAGTTGTAGATAAGGGAAAGGGTGTAATACGGACGCACCGAGAAAAAAGAAGTTTTGCTTCATTTATTAAAATTTACTTTGAAGATCTTGGCTATCTGGAGATTGATCTGATACATCGTTTCGATAGAAAGGGGATCATCTATATGAGTTCGTTTCAAGTATTGCAGGATAGTGTTATCAATAGTCAGGGGCTAAAAACAGCAGCCCAACATCATCAGTTTATTTATGTTGTTTTATTTTATATGATGAACCAAGCTGATGTTCCGGAGCGTTATCGTTTACATTTTTCACAACTTCCGCAAGAAGAAAGAAGATTGATTTTTACCTGGATTACTGCGAAATTTGATGTACATCTAAATAAACTGGAAGATCTGTATGATTATCATAACAGACATAGAAAAAAAATATTATTGAAAATTGCCAGTGATAAGCGAAACAGAATTCCATTCTGCTGGAAGCACCGGATGGAGTATCTTTTTGATACATTAAAAGGAGCACTAAAGGAGAAAGGAATCACAGTAACATTTACCGGAGTGGACGGTGCAGGAAAATCAACCATACTGGAAAATGTAAAGCAACAATTGGAAGGGAAATATCGTCATCAGGTAAAGGTATTACGTCACCGGCCATCACTTTTACCCATTTTAAGCAGTCTTCTTCATGGCAAAAAGGCAGCGGAACAAAAGGCAGCAAGTACGCTTCCAAGGCAAGGTACCAACAACAGTCTCATTAGTTCACTTTTACGCTTCAGTTACTATTTTGCCGATTATCTGTTCGGTAGACCTTATATTTACTATCGCTATAACTCAAGGGGAATCACCGTGTTATACGACCGATATTATTTCGATTTTATAGTTGACAGCCGAAGAAGCAACATAAGAGTAAGCCCTGCATTGGTTAAAAAAGGTTATGTTCTGTTGAGTAAGCCGGAGGTGAATGTCTTTTTATATGCCTCTCCGGAAGAAATTTTAAAGCGAAAGCAGGAACTTAAAGAAGAGGATATACGTACAATGACCAGCGATTATCGCACGTTATTTGAAGATTTAGAAAAAAGATATCCAAATCAGCAGTATCTGTCACTTGATAATAAAGATTTGAATACTACACTTACTACTGTAATGAAAAAGATTATTTCAGCACACTAAAAAATAAAACTACTTATAACTTAACCGCGTCTCGTCTTCACAGGCGAATGATTCAAAAACAAAACAAATGAAAAGAACTACTCACACACCACCGTTACAAAAAACGGTAACCTCCAGTTACAAAAATCCGGTATTTGATAAAATTCTCGGACGTACAACACTTGAATGGGATTGTGATGACGGACATAAGGAAAAGTTAACGGCATCTTTGAGATTAACGGATTATGAGGGCAACAAACCATCGTGGTACAGTATCGCTAAATTGCCGTTTGTTCTGAAAACATATTTTCAATCGCGTAAATCACCTTTAATGGTAAAGCCAATTCCATTTTTAACGATGGATGCAATTCGTTTTCTTGACACATTAATTCGCCCGGGATTACGCGTTCTGGAAGTTGGCGGTGGAAATTCCTCACTCTGGTTTTTAGAGCGTGGTGTTAATCTTACCACTTACGAACATGATAAAGAATGGGCCATGATGATGATGGAAAAGATAAACAGCAACCCGGAACATTTTAATGCCGGAAGATTTAATCTGAAAGTAATGCAGGGTCGTGACACCTTGAATGATCTGGCAACACTGGAGAATAATCATTATGATATTATTCTGGTTGACAGCATGAATGATTTCACACGTCGTACAGAATGTATTCGCGCGTTAAAGAATAAAGTAAAAGAAGGAGGATGGATGATTCTGGATAATTCAGATAATCCGGCTAACTGGCCTGCAGATGAAATGCTGAACGGCAAAGAGATGCACAGGTTTACAGGCTATTCTCCAATGTCGTTATTCGTTTGCCAGACTACTTTCTGGAAAATGTAAAACGAAGTTTCGTTATATATAATCAACCTCTTATGCTTAAACCCTTACTCCAAACCATTGGGAGGAAAAAGAATCCGGCCTTTACAATTGACCCTTCTGTATCAGGAGCAGTAATAGCCGCATTTATATGGCATAAAGCCATTGCATGGATGCGGCATCTGCGAATAATGGCAAGCGGTAAGAAACCGGGCTTATTATTCTTAGGAACAGGAGTAAAATTAACAGGCATACGGAGTTTTCATTTCGGTAAAATGGTGCAAATTGGCGATTATGTTTCCATTGCTGCTTATGGAAGAAAAGGATTAACCATTGGCGATAATGTTTGGATAGGAAGCAATAGTTTTATAAAAGTTTCTTTCTCTTTTAATGATCCCGGTGAATATATATATATCGGGAACAATGTAGGAATCGGTGAATTTGCTCATTTGGGTGGCGCAGGAGGTTTAACTATTGGTGACGATTGTATTATAGGACCGTATTTAAGTTGTCATCCGGAAAACCATAACTTTTTTGATAATGAACTGCCCATACGTATGCAAGGCGTAACACGAAGAGGAATCAACATAGGAAATAATTGCTGGATAGGAGCTAAAGTGACGATTCTTGATGGTGTTACTATCGGCAACAATTGTGTGATTGCTGCAGGTGCAGTAATCACAAAAAATATGCCTGCAAATAGTGTTATCGGCGGTGTCCCAGCAAAAGTAATTCGCAGCCGAATGACGATCAACGGAACGGAACGCAGTAATCATTCAATGGAAAAAAACTTCAGCACAAAAGCATGAAAACAATTCTTCTGAGTGCCTATGCAGTGAACCCTTACCATGGATCAGAAGATGGAATGGGCTGGAATTTTATCTGTCAGATTGCACGCTTTCAAAAAGTGATTGCTGTAACCCGACAAAATACCAGAACACATATTGAAAAATACATAGCTGAGCATCCTTCACCGGTTTATGCTAATATTCAGTTTATTTATTATGATTTACCTTATTGGATGCGTTTCTGGAAAAAGGGAGGACGCGGAGCACTTTTGTATTACTATATGTGGCAATATTTTCTTCCCGTTTTTATACGAAGAAAAAAACTACAATTCGATATCGTTCACAATCTTAATTTTCACAATGACTGGACACCTTCGCGTTTATATATATTAAACAAACCATTTGTATGGGGCCCGATAGGACATCATCCGAGAATTCCTAAAGATTATATTATCCATGTTTATGGCAGAAGGCAATATCTGCTGGAACAATTGAAGTGGAGCACCAAAAAGTTTTTCTGGAATGCCGATCCGTTTCTTCGTAATACCGTAAGAAGAGCAGATGCAATTCTGGCGATGAATTCCAGTGTAAAAGACGTGCTGGATATCAGAGACCAACATTTTGTTACCATGCCTTCGGTAAGTTGTGAAGGACATGGACGACCGATAAATAAAAGTGAAGATGAATTTTACATTCTTTCGGTAGGAAGATTCGTTCCATTGAAGGGATTTGATGTTACCATAAAATCTTTTGCCCGTTTTTATAATCAGTTGCATGATCACGATAAGTCAAAAGCCAAACTGATTCTTGCAGGAGATGGTCCATATAAAAGTTATTTACAACAACTGGCGCAGGATTTACAGCTTGGGGATGCCGTTCGTTTTATTGATTGGATGAAGCGGGAAGACCTGAAAAAATTGTATGAGCAATCGCATGTATTCCTTTTCCCTTCACATGAAGGCGCAGGAATGGTGGTTGCAGAAGCACTATCCTACGGATTACCGGTTATCTGTTTTAAAAACTGCGGTCCGGGAGAATTTATTGATGATAATTGTGGAATACGCATTGACTACGGACGATATAATTCAAGTATCACCGAGTTTGCAAATGCCTTAAGCAAATTATATATTAATGACAGAGTTTATAAAAGGCTTTCTGAAGGTGCAGTATATCGTTTTCAATCGCGCTTCGACTGGAATCTGAAAGGAGAACAACTGAGTGCTGTTTATGAAAAAGTAATGCGTTATGCCAGCTGATCAGAAGAACAAAATTGTATGTGTTCATTTATTGAATGATTATAGCGGAAGTCCGTTAATATTATCAATGGTAATAAAGGGCCTGGTTCGTTCAGGATATGAAGTGGATCTGATTACTTCACCGGGTGGAGCAGGATTTTTATCTGATCTTCCGGTTAATTACAGATTTATTAATTACCGCTTTCATGAAAATAAAATGATACGGCTTTTTCGTTTTTTCAAATCACAAATCACCTTATTTTTTATGATAGCCGTTTATACCGGGCAAAATATTACTATATATATTAATACTTTATTACCGTTTGGCGGAGCACTTGCAGGTAAAATAACCCGAAAGAAAGTAATTTATCACATACATGAAAGTTACATACAACCACAACTGCTTAAAAACTTTTTAAGAAAGGTGGCGGCAATGTGCGCTGATTCGGCAGTGTATGTTTCCAACTATCTGCTGGATGAAGAGAAGTTAAAGGGAGTAACTAATACGGTAGTATATAATGCGCTTCCTGATGAATTTACTTCCAGAGCAACTACCGGTATCCATACTGTTACCAAAAATCAATTCATTGTTTTAATGGTAAGTTCTTTGAAAGAATATAAGGGAATCCGTTATTTTGCAGAGCTGGCTTCTAAAATGCCGCAACTAAAATTTGAATTAGTACTCAATGCAAAACAAGAAGAAATAGAATTATTTTTTAAAGACACTGTTCTATCCTCTAACTTAAAATTATTTCCTTCACAGAAGGACGTACATCCTTTTTATGAAAGAGCGGGGATGGTTGTGAATCTTTCCATTCCTGATCAATGCAAAGAGACCTTTGGAATGACATTACTTGAGGGGATGTGTTACGGCTTGCCGGTTATAGCTCCTCCGGCAGGTGGCCCGGCAGAGGTAGTTCGTAATGGGTTTAACGGGTTTTGTATTGATGTGAGGGATATGAAGCAAATGCAACAATCAATCCTGGAAATTGAAGGCAATGAAGCCCTTAGAAAACATTTGTCGAAAGGGGCATTAGCCACTGCTGAACTTTTTGAAGAAAAGGCACTTCAGCAAAATGTTACCCGAATCGTAGAATCAGCCTAATATTCGGACATTTTTCCAAAAATCTTACATCGTTTTTATTGTGTAACAATTGACGGATTCTGCCGTAAAAAAAGTCTATCTTATACTCATAACACCAGAAGAAGCGTGAAAAAGTTAGCGATTGTAGGCACCACAGGATTACCTGCCAAATATGGAGGTTTTGAAACCTTAACAAATTATCTTACCATACATCTGAATAGTAAATTTGATATTTCCGTTTACTGCAGCAGTAAATATTTTGCAGCGAAAGGACAAAGAAGGAGGGAGTGCAATGGAGCGAAGCTGATTTATTTTCCATTAAATGCAAACGGTTATCAGAGCATAATTTATGATGTTGTTTCTATCATTCATGCTTTATTTTATGCCGACGTGATATTGTTGCTTGGTGTTTCAGGAGCAATCATTCTTCCTTTTGTTAAGCTGTTTTCGTCCAAACCGGTAATAGTCAATATAGACGGACAAGAGTGGAAGCGGGCCAAATGGAACTTCATTGCTAAAAAAATACTTCGTTTTAGCGAAAAGCTTGCAGTAAAATTTGCAGATACGGTAATCACCGACAATAAAGTGATTTCTGAATATGTAACAAGAGAATACAAACGAACCTCCGCTCTTATTGAGTATGGCGGAGATCATGTAAGTGCTCAATCAATAACTCCGGAATACAGAGTTAAATATCCGTTTTTATGTTCTCCGTATGCATTTACAGTTTGTCGTATTGAGCCGGAAAATAATGTACATTATATTCTGGAAGCATATTCAAAAACGCCACAGAAAACAATTGTTGTAGTAGGGCTTTGGGATCATGGTGAATTCGGATTGGTGTTACGTAATTACTATAAAGGTTATGCTAACATTATTCTGCTGGATCCAATATATAACACAGAGGAACTTGATGTTTTAAGAAGCAATGCTGAAGTGTATTTGCATGGTCATAGTGCAGGAGGAACCAATCCTTCACTGGTGGAAGCCATGTGCCTTGGACGTGCAGTTTTTGCTTACGATATTTCATATAACAGAGAAACATCAGACAATAAAGCCTTCTTCTTTAAAAATGTAAAGGAGCTGGAACAACTGATAGATAAAACAAAAGAAACAGATCTTGCTTTTTGTGGTCAGCAATTGCATCAGTTGGCTCGTGAAAAATATACATGGTCACGCATTTCAGATTGTTATTTTAAAGAAATAAGTAATCTGTTGGATTCTCCGGAATATTTACTGAGTCAGCAAATAAGCGAGCAGCGTGAACAAACTATAAAAGTGCAAATTCCCAATAAAACCGAAGCAGAAGTAATATGATAATAAGGAAGTGGTTGAAGAATGCGTTGCTGTTTTCAGTATTTCTAGCTGTTACATGCAACCATATTTATGCTCAGGCTGTTACTACTATTGCAGGTGCTGCAGGTGTTGCCGGTGTGCAAGATGGTGCTGGCAGTACAGCACGATTTAACAGTCCTCATGGAATTGCATGCGATCGTCAGGGAAATATATATATTGCCGATCGTTATAATCACCGCATACGCAAAATTAATCCTGCCGGAACGGTAAGCACAATTGCAGGAACAGGAGTAATCGGTGGTACAGATGGGCCGGGATCGTCAGCCACTTTTAACGAACCGTGGGCTGTTGCATGCGATACAGCAGGAAATATTTATGTTGCCGATACAAGAAATTATAAGATCAGAAAAATTACACCTGCAGGAGCAGTATTAACCATTGCAGGACAAGGAACATTCGGTACAACAAATGGTCCTGCTGCATTGGCAAAATTTGGTTTTCCATCAGGCATATGTGTTACACCGGACGGAAGTACCATCTATGTTGCAGATCATAATACACATGTAATCCGTAAAATTTTTAATGGTACAGTAAGCAACTTAAGCGGAGTAACTTACATTGCAGGATCCAACGATGGTGCTGCAGGAGTAGCCACATTCAATCATCCTTATGGAATTGAAATCGATAATTCAGGGAACATCATAGTTGCCGATGAATGGAGCAACATGATACGTTTGGTAACACCAACAGGTATTGTAACTACTCTTGCGGGTGTTGGTTTAAACGGAAGTAATGACGGACAACCATCATCTGCTATGTTTAATTATCCCTGGGATGTTACGGTTGATAATACAGGAAACATTTTTGTTGCTGATGGATTTAATCACACGATCCGTAAACTGGAAAGTCCGTTCTGGACAGTTTCAACCTATGCAGGAACGGCAGGTGTTACAGGAGCAACAGATGCAGTGGGTTCTGCAGCAAGTTTTAATGCGGCCACCGGCATAACATTTAGCGGCATCGGAAATGTATTATATATTGGGGATGCTTCCAATCAACTCATACGTAAAATTGCTGCAGTATCTGCACAACAGATTACCTTATCCACCTCCTCCGTAAATAATACCGTTTGTTTTGGTGACAGTATTCCCGTTACTGCAACTCCGGGCGGATTTTCAGGATACACTTTTTATGATAATGGTAATGCCATTACATCTTCCGCAAGTTCAACAGCAATGCTTCCGCCGTTAACTGCGGGAAACCATACCATTACTTGTAGTTCAACTGACAGTGCAGGATTAACGGTGTTATCTAATAACATCATCATTACTGTAAAGGCGGCATACATACCAACAATTACCCCTGCAAATCCAATTTTTTGTAATGGCGATTCCATACAAATCAGTGCAGGATCTGCATCAGCCTATCAATGGAATCAGGGAAGTACATCACAAGCTATCTTTATTACAGCGGGCGGATGGTATTCGGTTACTGTTACCGCTGCCGATGGATGCAAAGGAACAAACACTACACTGGCAACAGCATCTAATGGACCAAATGCGGTAATTACGCCTGCATCATCCGGAGCAATTTGTCCCGGAGATTCTGTTTTGATATCATCTGCTATTGCAGCAACGTATCTGTGGTCAAACGGATCAACTACGCAAAGTATTTATGCCGGTTTAACAACACCATATACTGTTACCGTAAGTGATGTGGCGGGATGTGCAACTATATCATCGCCTTATAATATTAACTTTTTTACGGGCAGTATAGCCACTATTTCTCCTGCAGGACCTATTGTACTTATTCAGGGAGATTCCATTATACTTTCTTCAGGCAGTGCAGCAACGTACAACTGGACAGGAGGAGCAACTTCACAAAGTATTACAGTGAACAGTGCCGGCAGTTATGCAGTTAGTATAACCACCACCGATGGTTGTAGCTCTGTTTCAGCTCCGGTACAGGTCAATGTAATTACAGTACAACAAATGCTGACATCAAACGGAGCATTAAGTTTTTGTCAGGGAAGTTCAGTTACACTGCAATCCTATTTTACACAAGGAAATCAATGGTATTTTAATGGTGCACCATTACCCGGTGAAACAGCACAAACATTAAACGCTACTGACAGCGGTTATTATCAGATTGCTGTTTTACAAAATACTGCCTGGTATTATTCTGACTCCATATTGGTAACAGTAAATGCAACGCCGCAAATGGCTGTTGTAAATGATACTATTATTTGTTCCGGTCAGAGTCCATTGCTTATTGCACAAGCAGAACCATTAATGACTATCAAATGGTTTGATCAGGATTCAGCAGGTACTATGCTTGGTATGGGTTCTGCATATCAACCGGCGGCAATATTTCAAAATGTTACCTACTATGTAGAAGTCACCGGATTAAACGGTTGTGTTACTGAAAGAAGTGCATTAAACATCAACACTAATCCGTCACCTATTGCAGACTTCTCCTTTGCCATAACAGGACAACAGGGTAATTATTCTGTGATATTAAATAATACCACACTATTTGGAGATTATTATTCATGGACGCTACATGATACAGCCTATCAGACTTCACAAAATTTAAGTCCGTCATTTACCGTAACAACACCCGGTGAATACGAACTGTGGCTGATTGCCGATAATGCTTTTGGATGTCGAGACTCCATGTTTAAACGAATATATATAGGCGCTTCTAATGAATGGTTTATACCAAACACATTTACACCGAATAATGACGGTAAAAATGATATATTCAGAGTTAGAGGCAGAGGTGTAATAACCAAAGAGATGAAAATTTATGATCAGTGGGGATCACTGCTCTTTTTTACTGACACGAATCCTGTTTGGGATGGAACCGTAAAGGGAGAAACCGTGCAAAACGGAACATATATGTATCATGTGATTATCAGCAAAGATGATCAGGAAGAAGTGGTTACAGGAGCCATTACCGTAATCAAATGAGAAGACAGCGCGCAATACTACTGGTAATTTTAGCAATGACAATGGCAGGCTCTGTTTTTAGTCAGGATGCACATCATACACAATATTTCAATTTGCCGGCATATTTCAATCCGGCAGCAGCTGGTCATGATGTGGAGCATATCCGCCTCACCGGGCTTTACCGTAAACAATGGCCTGCACTTTCCACTCCTTTTGTTACACAAAGTATATTATTTGATAAGCAGGTTAGTCATGTTGGCTTTGGTGCATTAATTAATAACAATACATCAGGGGCAGCCGGTATTAAACGGATGCAACTTGGAGGAATGATATCTTACCGTTTACAAATTAAACAACATCAGATTGCAACCGGAGTAAGCATTGGATTCATTCAAAAAAGTTTTGATCCTTCGGGAATGACCTTTGATGATCAGTATATGGATGATGCAGGATATGATGCTGCAAATCCTACTGCCGAGCAATTTGCATTTACCAAAGTGATACGTCCTGATTTTAGTGCCGGATTTTTATGGACGCATGGAGATATATTTAACACACGTTGGGTTCCATATGCAGGAGCATCATTAATGCACATCAACAAGCCATCAGAAGTATTGATTGAAGAAAGCAATGTAAATCCTATGAAAACCGTTTTACAAGCGGGAACAAGATTTAGTGTAAATGAAAAAATTGAAATTGATCCGTCTGTAATAATGTCGATGCAGCAATTTTCAAAGGAGCTGATGTTTGGTTCAAAGGCTGCATATAAATTTGACACACGCACCAGAGCTGAGGGAGGAATATATATACGAAATAAAGAATCGGCAATGGTTTATGCCGGTTACCAGTGGAACAGCATGATGGTGGGGATATCCTATGATATAACTACTTCCGGCGCTGTTGCCGGACCGGGGGCATTTGAAATTTCTCTTACTTATATTCCAAAGGCAAAAGTTAAAAAGGATAAGAAAGAAGCTGCTGCTGATTCAACAGCATCAAACAAAGTCTTAGCGAAAAAAGGACCGGAGAAGCCTTCTATAGAAGAAAAGAAAGAAGTAGCAGTTGATTCATCAGCAAGAAATAGAGAAACAGCAATTACATCTCCGGAGGTAAAACCGGAACCAATACCGGCAGAAGAAAAGAAAGAGACGGCAATAGTTACTCCTGAAGTAAACAAAGGAGAAGCATCGCCATCATCTGAAAATAAAGATGGAGCAAAATCAGAAACTGCAAATGAGAAAGCAGCATTAGCATCAATAGAAATAAAACAGGAGCAGAAGGAAATGCCAAAAGCAACTGCTGTAACTGCACCAACCATAATCATAAAACCAATTTCAAGTTTGCCGATAACACCGAAAGTAACTTCTGTTAACACTGCTGATAAAGATATTGACACCGATGGTGATGGCATCAATGATTTACCTGATGAATGTCCGTTCCTGAAAGGCAATGCAGCAAATCATGGTTGTCCGGATTCTGATAATGACGGCATCAATGATTTAGTAGACCGTTGCCCGATGGAAAAGGGAACCATAGAAAGAAACGGCTGCCCTGGTGAAACTACAGTAGCAAAAAATGCGGAAGGCTTTATTCGTTTTGATGTTAATTCATCGGAGATAAAGGGCTTTGATATCATCGATATTCTGGAGCCGGTGGCAGACAGTTTATACTTTAATAACAATCTTAAGCTGGTGATCACAGGTCATACTGATGATGAAGGTGATGAAGAATATAACATGTATTTGTCGCAAGACCGTGCTGATGCAGTGAAGCAATATTTTGTAGATCATGGCATACCATCTGAAAAGATAGAGACACTTGGTTATGGTGAGAGAATGCCATATGCTGATAATGCTACCGAAGGTGGTAAGAAACGTAATCGTCGTGCAGAAATATATATTGTAAGAAAGTAATCTGTTTGTAAGAAAGTTCATTTTTTCACCTTAACTCCTGGGTTAGTTATTCGTAAAAATAATTAAACAATACCCGTTCTGTTATGAATGAATTTGACGCCTCAATACTTGCTTTTTTCAGCGCATTGCTGATTACTGCTGCACTTGTTCCATCCTGGATTAATGTTTGTCATAAATGGCATTTATTTGAAGCCAATGATGAAAGAAAAAACCACAGTGGCAATACACCTACGTTAGGCGGGCTGGCAATTTATGCAGGATTGATGATTTCCTTTTTATTATTAGGACATAAACTGGGAGCCTATACAGTAAAATCATTAATGGCGGCATCATTGATATTGTTTTTCACCGGATTTTTTGATGATTTACTCAGTATGGCAGCAGGGAAAAAGCTATTGTTACAACTTATTGCGTCAGGGATTATTGCCTATGGTGGAACGCGAATTACCGGAATGCAGGGTTTATTGGGGATTGAAGCAATTCCGGAGTGGATGCATTATCCGGCAACCATGTTCATCATCGTTGTAATAACTAATGCATTTAATTTAATAGATGGTATTGATGGCCTTGCTGCAAGCCTGGGAATAATTGCAAGTACATTGTTCGGATTTATTTTCTTCAATCATGGCCGATATGATTTTGCCATTTTATCATTTTGTTTAGCCGGATCATTAACAGGATTTCTGATATATAACTTTCATCCTGCACGCATCTTTATGGGCGATACCGGATCCTTAATAGTCGGTTTTATACTTGCTTCCTTATCCATTGAACTGCTGGCACTGCCAACTGTTGTAAATGCTATTGTTGTAAATCCGTCATTGTTATTGGCAATATTATTTATTCCATTATATGATGTATTAAGGGTGATGATGATACGCATAGTAACCGGCAATTCTCCTTTTCAACCGGACAGAAATCATATACATCATATGATATTGTCAGTAGGTTTTAGTCAGCGGATGGTGACGCTCGTTATATTAGCCATTAATGGAATTTTTATAGCGCTTTATTTTACATTCCCTAAAATGGACATCAACCTGTTTACTTTAATGTGCGTATGTTTGGGGATGTTAATCATCAATTCGCGCAGCATAAAAGTTTTGGCAGTTTTATATCAACGTATAGGTGGCAGATTATACAAAACTGACACAAATGTTGCCAGCGATTACCTGCGAAAAGTGGCCTGATTAGTTTTTTCTCTTTCTTTGCTTTATCAAGAAACTACGATGAAGCATAAAATCACATTATTATTGTTGCTTGCAGCCATTTGTTGCAGAGCCCAAACCAACGATACAGCAATTATAAGTGCTATATATAAAGAAGCACTTATCCAAAACCAGGCGTATAAATGGCTGGAACAACTTTGTACCATTGCACCTAAGCGATTGAGTGGTTCTGCAGGTGCAGAAAAAGCAGTGGACCTTGTGTTCAATCAATTGCAATCGATTAAAAACATTAGTGTTTATAAACAGGATGTACTGGTGCCGCATTGGGTAAGCGGAGACAAAGAAACAGCATATATAGAATCAGGAAAAGATAAAACACCACTTTCCGTTTGTGCTTTAGGAAGAAGCATTGGCACTAGTGCTGCAGGATTAAAAGGAAACATTATTGAAGTAAAGGATTTTGATGAATTAGATAAGTTGGGGGAAAAAGTAAAAGGGAAAATCGTTTTTTATAATCATGCAATGAATCCCGAATATTATAATACATTCAGAGCTTATGGAGAAGCGGTACGATATAGATGGGCTGGTGCAAACCGGGCATCAAAATATGGAGCCATTGGTGTAGTAGTGCGTTCCGTTACACTGGCGCTGGATGATTTTCCACATACGGGCAGCATGGCGAATTATGATTCTGTTCCACCAATACCTGCTTGTGCAATAAGTACTATAGGAGCACAAAAACTGAGTGATGCCATTGCAAAAAATAAGAACCTTCAGTTTTACTATAAAGCATCCTGTAAAACATTGCCGGATGCACCATCACATAATGTAATCGGAGAAATTAAAGGCAGTGAATTTCCGGAAGAGATTATTATTGTTGGCGGGCATCTGGATGCATGGGAGACCGGTGATGGTGCACATGACGATGGTGCAGGTGTGGTACAATCGATGGATGTTTTACGATTGTTTAAAGCATTAAATATTCAACCTAAAAGAACGATACGTTGTGTAGCTTTTATGAATGAAGAGAATGGTGGAAAGGGTGGAGAAAAATATGCTGATGTAAGCAAAGAGAAAAAAGAAAATCACATTGCAGCGATTGAAAGTGATGGTGGCGGAGCAACGCCAAGAGGCTTTTCATTTAAAGGAGACTCTGCAGTTGTGGAAAGATTAATGAAATGGAAAGAGTTATTAAATCCATATGGAGCAGGTGACTGGATAAAGGGATATGGTGGTGCAGACATCGATCATCTGGAAGATCAGGGCACTTTACTAATAGGATTAATGCCGGATTCACAACGTTATTTTGATTATCATCATGCAGCTAGTGATACATTTGACAAAGCAAATAAACGAGAATTGGAATTAGGTGCAGCATCTATGGCAGCGTTGGTTTATTTATTGAGTGAGTACGGCGTAAAGTAAAATTGCCTAGGTTGTTTTTGTAAGGCACCGGAATAAATTCCGGTGATATTAATTTCCTCACCTGTATTGTCATCCAGATCCGCCAGCTGGCGGAGAAGGAACTTTGCTTTGAGCGATGTTGTTCCATAGCAAAATCATTTCGGAGAATGTGGCTGCTAAGATTGGACATTGCGTCTGCCGTATAGATTCCTCGTACCTCGGAAAGACAAACAATGGGAGAAGGAACTTTGCTTTGAGAAATGTTGTTCTTTACCTAGATCATTCCGGATAATGTTGCGGCAAAGAGTGAACATTTCGTCAGGCACAGGAATAAATTCAAGCACTATGGAGTTTTGTTATTAAGGAGCATTAAAATTCGTTGAATTCAAAATCAACACCTTAAAAATGCAGATATAAATCGTAATAACCGTATGCTCTTCACAGGTTAATACCAAAGATCTCATTATATGCCGGTTATTTATTTAGCTTTTAATAAAATTATTTAAACTATCTTCGGGCTAAGAAACGTAGTATTAATAACAATCTTAGTTCAACAATTCCTCGCATTTATGCCTTCAAATATTTTGTTTGTCAAGAATATGGTTTGCAATCGCTGTGTGATGGCGGTTGAGGATATTTTGAATAGTGCAGCCATATCATACAGTAAAGTTCTTTTTGGGGAGATTCATTTAAAGAATGAATTATCTGATAAGGAAATGGAAATCTTAATCAGCGCGTTGGGAAAAATAGGATTTGAGTTAATTGATAACAGGATGAGCGGTGTTATTGAGAAAATCAAGCAGCTTGTAATTAAAAGAGCGAGGAATGAAGTGAAGGATAATGAGAAAAAAACTAAACTTTCCGATTATCTTTCTTCAAATTTGCATTATGAGTACACTCATTTAAGCTCTTTATTTTCTTCAGTGGAAGGGCGCACTATTGAGAATTATTTTATTGAACAGCGCATTGAGAAAGCCAAGGAATTGCTGAAATATGATCAACTGTCTTTAAATGAGATTGCTTTTGAACTCGAATACAGCAGTACAGCACACCTCTCAGCGCAGTTTAAAAAAATTACGGGACTAACACCATCTGCTTTTAAAAATATAGGCGCAGAAGCGCGTAAATCGCTCGATAAGGTTTAACCCAAAGTACTATAAACTTAACCCAAAGTTATATAACGCCTGCGGCAGGCGTGTGGAATACTTTTGTGCCATCAAAAAACATAAAAAAATCACGAAAAATGAAAAAGCTTATTCCACTATTATTTATTCTATCATTCACAGCTTGTACTAAAGAAGAGTTTGACGTAAACCGTACTAAAGAATTCTCTATTCACTCCGTATCAACAGGAGCTACCTATCAAATTAAAGTTGGCTTACCGGAAAACTATTCTTCCGATAAAAAATATGCTACAGTATATGTTTTAGACGGAGAGGAGAACTTTGATTTCGTAGCTAAGAAGTGTAAAAAAATAAGTGATGATAATTCGATGCAAAATGTACTTGTAATAAGTATCGGTTATGGTAACGATAGAATTCGGGATTATACTCCGACTGTAGCTGATGAAGGAGAAGGCGGAGCTTCAAAGTTTATGGAATTTATTAAAGGAGAATTAATACCCAAAATAGATAGTGATTTTTATGCTGATACATTAAGAAGTAGCAGAGTTATACTGGGCCATTCATTTGGGGGTTTACTGGGGGCTTATGCTTTCACCAATTATAATTACGTATTTGGAAATTATATTCTGCTAAGTCCTTCCATATGGTATGATAATGAAGTAATGCTGCGATTTGAGCAGGAGAATAGAACTTTAAATAATAAAAATCAACAATTAGTCTTTATGGGGATTGGAGAATTAGAAAACGCCGGCAGAATGCAGGCTCCATTTGAAGCGTTTTATCAGCGGTTATTAAACAATTATACCGGCATTAAAATTTCGAAACACATCGTGCCACATCTTGATCACATGGGCTCAAAAAATGAAAGCATTGAAGTTGGATTAAAATTTTATTTTCAGAATAAATAATCACATATAAATAAACACACCTCCACAAATAATAAAACAAAATGAAAAACTATAAGTATTTAATCACCATTCTTTTTATTTTACATTTTACTATAAGTAATGCTCAATCTGATTCAACGATTTCAGTGAGCAAAAAATACCCGGCACGAAAGCTGACTATTCAACCGGCAATAGGTTTGCATCCGGCATTCTTCTCTGATGTAGTACTGTCAAATTTGATACAGTGGAAGGTAAATAGGCATTTGAGTTTCGCTTCACACACATCTTATGACATCAATGATGTTTCTATGCGCAATTTCAATTATATAAAGACGAACTATAACTTCTCGTTCAATCAAAAATTTGGTGTAGGAACTACCGTGTATAGGCAACAAACCTCACATTCCTTCTTCCTTATGGGCGGCGTAAAATATGATGCTTTTAAGCAGACACTTAATAATCCGGAATTTGAAAAAGTAGCTGTTAGCGTTAGCTCACTGAGTCCTGATTACGGAGTTTTTTACAATTTAAAGGCCGGCAAGAAGAAATATTTTTTCAGCTTCAGTATGTACGTGCCGATTTATCCTTATCCGACAAATGGATTTGACATTAATTCTATACAAGCAAACATGGCTAATTTCTCCTTAGAAATGGGAATAGGCATCAGGCTTAAATAAAGCTGAGTATTTTATGAATTGAAACGCTCGGAAACGGGCGTTTTTTTTGTTAAAACAATTTCAATCCTTATACATTCAAAATAATATTCCCAAAGAAATATAATATAATCCCAAAGTAATATAACGCATTTGGAAGGGTGTGGATGTACTTTTGTCCTATCAAATTTTAAATAAATATATTATGAAAACAAAATCAGAATTGGGCCAAAGTGCTCAGAACATCAGCAGAAAAAACTGCAATTGTGAAATATGTACTTGTGAAACCTGTACATGTGGTACTGCTACAAAAAGCGAAGGCTGTAATTGTGGCGGTTCCTGCAAGTGTGAAGGCACTTGCATGTGTTAAGTAAAAGAGCCGCTCCGAAAGGGGCGGCTCTTTTTTAAATCTATACAATGGGGAAACAATATTTTCGGTATTTCCCTTCTAAGAAAACAAAAACATATTCAATAAAAATGAATGCAGCACTAATAGGAATTTCAACCGGTTTACTAGTTATACTGGTTATTGCTTTAATTAAGCAAATAGATAAAAAAATAATTTACGGATTGATCCTTACAGGCATCGGGTTTTTGTATGTGGGATTTACCTGGATGGATATTACAGCAATTTCAATAAACATCATGCAGGCAATATTCTTCTTGTTTCTGGCATACTATGGTATTAAAAGTAACCTGTATTTTATGGCAGCCGGTTATTTTTTGCATGGCATTTGGGACATTGCTTACGATTTATTTGCAAACTCCAGTTTAATCCCTCCTCATTATGATATGTTTTGCTTATCAATAGATTTTACCATGGGGTTATATCTGTTGATCATTCAATATCAAACAAACAAGAAGCTTAAACCAGTGACTGCACGCTAGTATATTCTTAATGTTTACAGCTTACCCATAAACCCAATAAAGTATAATCGATTCCCAAAGTATTATAACACGTAAAATAACAGGTAATCTACTTTTGTCCCACTCTAAAAAATCAAAAACATAAAAAATGAAAACCACATCTAAAATCGTAACTTACAATCTTGAAGCAAGCGCATTTCAATGGGAGATTTCTCCCGGAAAAACCATTGAAGCATGGGGCTTTAATAAACAAATTCCGGCTCCGGTTTTAAGAGCACAGGCAGGCGATACACTGGTTGTTCGACTGACTAATAATCTACCTGAAGCAACCATGATACATTGGCATGGAATTCGTATTCCGGCGGCAATGGATGGTACTTCGGCAGTACAAAAGCCAATTATGCCCGGTGAAGTATTTGAATATCGTTTTGAAGTGCCTGATGCCGGAACATTCTGGTTTCATTCGCATGCCAACGAAACTATCCAGATGGAAAGAGGAATGTATGGTGCTTTAATTGTTGAAGATGATACCAATCTTGTTACTGATGGAGAAAGGATATTCATGATTGATGACATGAAGCTGAATGAAAACAATGAGTTTACAAAACCAACCTGGTTTCTGCCACGCGCTATTGAAAGACATGATGGACGCCAGGGTAATACGCTATTGTTAAACGGGAAAGAAGATTTAGCAATCAATGTGAACGGCGGACAGACAGAAAGATGGCGTTTTATCAACTCGTCCAGTGCACGATATTTTGTTTTATACCTTGGTGGTAAGTCATTTAAAACTATTGCATCAGATGGTGGCCTTTTGGAGCATCCTCTAACAGTTACCGAAGCTTTAATAACTCCCGGAGAACGAATCGACATAGCAATTGATTTTACAGAAGGTGAAACATTTGCAATTGAATCATTGGCTTACGACAGAATGACTTTCTTAAAAGCAAAGCGGGAGACATTTGCAACTGTAAAGGTGGGAGAGAGTAAACCGTCAAAGGCATACATACCTGAAAGACTAAGAACGATTGAGCCGCTTGCCTCACAGGATGCTGCCATCACCAGAAAAGTAAAGTTGTCAGTTGACCCAAGAATAAGAGATCAAAAGGACTTTAAAATAAATGATAGCACACATGTAAACGACAAGCCGGTGATGGTTGGCGAGCTGCAAATATGGGAAGTGTCGAATACAAGCAGAATGGATCATCCGTTTCATCTTCACGGTTTTTTCTTTCAGGTGATTGAAGAGAATGGTAAAGCACCGGAATACATGGCATGGAAAGATACCGTTAACTTAAAACCAAAAAGCACCATAAAGATTGCATGGATGCCTGATAACCGCCCGGGCATGTGGATGTATCATTGTCATATCATTGAACATCATGCAGCAGGGATGATGGCAAACTTTGAAGTGATTGATGGAAGCCGGCCATATCTTAAGACCGTTGCACATCCGGAAAATCATTGCAATTAAATTGCCTTATAGATTCTAATGGTTATCGTGATTTGGTCCGGAATTTCATTCGTGTGGTATCAGATGCCAAGTATATAAAGTTGCTTTTGATTAAGACCAAACTGTCTTTTTTAAAGACTCCGGTGGCAGATAGAAAAAGGTAACAGGTTGCGTAAAACTTATGCCATATAAGATTCCAATTACATATGCTGCTGTTAAACAGGTGTCTACTGCAAAGATGCGTTAATATATCACCGGATCATAATGGTAATTTCAATCACAATTCCTTCTGGAAAATCGGGGTAGGTTCTGTCAAGGTAGCGCCGGTCCTAAGGTGACGGGGCGGATTTTCTAAACCTTAAACTAGCCATCTGACTATTTCTTATAAATCAGGTCTGTACATTTTGCCTATTTGCCTCAAAAAAGTTTCAAAATATTAAAAAATAGCAATAAAATATAGGAAACCGATTATTAAATTTAATAAAAAATCCCCCCTTAACATGGGGTAACATTCCCTTGAAATAATCAATTTATTTGTTGATTCAGTAGCCTATTTATTATTCATTGTTTAATTTAATCTTAACTTTACTTCATGATACGCGTTTTAATTTTTGAAGATAATCCTGATTTCATTGATAGTATTACCGAATTACTGAGCAATGCAGACGGTATGGAATTGGGTGGTGTATATAACAACTGTAAGAACGTAAACCAAATTGTAACACACCATCAACCTGACGTGGTGCTAATGGATATTGACATGCCTGTAGAGAATGGTCTTCAGGGCTTGCGAAGTCTGAGGGCAGCCGGTAATGAGGTGAACGTTTTAATGCTTACTGTTTTTGATGACAACGACCGTGTTTTTCAGGCGATTTGCCAGGGTGCTTCAGGTTATTTATTAAAAAGAACGCCACCCGAAAAAATAATTGAAGCTATTCGCGAAGCACATACCGGTGGGGCACCCATGACTCCATCTGTTGCCAAACAAGTGCTGAAATTATTTTCCAAACCATTTCAAAAATCAGCAGAGTTGCAATCGCTTACTCCTCGTGAACACGATGTGCTATCGTTTTTGGTGCGCGGTTACAGTTATAAAATGGCTGCCGGAGAAATGAACGTAGGAGTAGAAACATTACGTTATCACATTAAAAATATATACAGCAAGCTACACGTAAATTCAAAGAGTGAGGCGGTGGCAAAAGCAATACAGAATAAGATAATTTAATATTTTTAATCTGCTTTTAAAATATGTTTCCTCAAAACCCACTTTGATTCTTAAGTATTTATCCTTTTTCTCCCCCCCCTTTTATGTAGGAGGAATCATTAATGATGGGTGCGAATTTTACATGGTTAATTAAAATTAATCACATTAATCAAAAAATCAAAATGAAAAAAAGACTACTTCTGCTCATTGCAATGCTTTGTGTTACAGCAATGTCATTCGCTCAATTGTTCACTCAAAAAAGTGATTTCATTGAACCACGTCATCGCGCATTTTCTTTTATCCTGAATAACAAATTAATTACAGGAACCGGAAGAGATGCAAACAATGTGATGAATAATAATGTTTGGGAATATGACATTGTCACGCAACAATGGAATCCGTTAAACGATTTTCCAACAGTTCCCGTTCGCAATTGCATCTCCATGGTAATTAATGATACTGCTTATGCTGGTTTTGGTCGTGACGACTTTAATGGAATTGGTTGGTATCAATATGATGCAATTAATGATAGTTGGATTCAAAAAAATAGTGTGTGTGATGCGGGTCAGTTCTCGGGAACATTTTCGTTGAATGGAAAAGGGTATGCAGTCTGTGGTTCGGGAGGAGTGGCAGAGCACAATCAATTATGGGAATACAACCCTGCAACTGATGCATGGTTACAAAAAGCAAACTTTCCGGGAGCAGCGCGCGATTTTCCTTTTGCTGATACAGTTGGTGGATTTGCGTATGCAGGTTTGGGGGATTTCTTTTTTGCTCCACCATTTTTTTCTGATATGTACAAGTACGATGCTGTTACTGATGTATGGACTGCTATTGCGCCCATTCCTGTTTCATCAACTGGAGCAATTGCAGAAGGTGGTTGTTCATTCAGTGCATCGTATAATGGAAAATTAATTATTATGAGCTTGGATGGAATTACTACATCCAACTTGTCTGACTACAATACCATTTATGTTTACGACCCGCCAACAGATAGTTGGACATTGTATGAAAATGCAAACCCTGTTGGCTCACGAGGCACACCGCTTAAAGGACAAAATGGAAGCAAAGCATATTTTGGCTCGGGTGATGATTTCCTAAACGGAATTCAACAAGACTTTTGGGAGATAGATTTAGCCTCATTGCTCACAGGGCTTAGTGAACAAAATCCGGGGTTGGAAAACATCATAGTGTATGCTGCCAATAAAATAATTTATGCTAACTTACCTGCGGAAGTTTTTAATTATAGAAATTTAAGTCTGGAACTTTATACTGTTGATGGAAAATTAATTGCTACACATAGTTTGAAAGGCATACGCTCAATTGATGTTTCAAAACTAGCTACAGGCAATTATGTGTATTTGGTAAAATCAGACAATAGAAATTTGAAATCAGGAAAACTATATCTTAACTAATTAATAATTAAACCTAAATAGTTCTTTCGTAAACAATTTAAACATAACAAAATGCAAAACAGAAAATTGTTAGCATACCGCTGGTAAAAAATATGCTGGTGGCAAGCGCACTTGCCTGCACAGTTTTAACATCGTGCAAGAAGGAATCAATTACTGACATTGCAACAGAACAAACTTCTTATGATGAACAACAAAGAAATTGACAACCATGCAAAATAACCTATGCCGAAGATTATTTTGGAAATGCCTATCTAGTAGTTTATAAAGGTAATGGCAACCCTGACACCATTTATGTGGGATTGCATTACTTTTATTTTTTTAAATTGTTCTCGAAATATAACCCTGTTAATTATACACTGAATGATGATACTAATATTTACAACATTTATTCTGTTTATACCTACAACAATAACTTTGCTATCATAAATGAAATGCAAAGTTCTGACCAGGCTACAAGAACCAATACATTTACATTGTATAAGTTTGCCGGCTCCACTTGCGATGCTGCCCCAAGAATTGCCACTCCCAACATGAGTGTAAATTCAAAATTAAAAAGCGGGAAACAAACCTGGCTTGTTAAATTCGAGTCATTAGGACACTCAATGAATTATTTTGATAAGTTATAAACGCTATCTTTAAAAATCCATTTTGAAATGAAAAGGTGTATATGATAATATCAAACATAACGCATAATTATAGAAGAAGTAAAAAGGCACTTTATGCTTTCTTACTTCTTCTGTTTTTGTACAACATTTCTTTTGCGCAATCTCTATTATCAATAGACTCAATGGGTTATTACCTAACCCAATTGAATAATAAGCGGGTACATGACAGTATTTTAGTTACTAAGGCAATGACGATAATTGATGCTAAAATCTTAAATGATAAACAGTTTTCTAAGGCCGATTCTATCGTTGAACATTACAAAAATAAATTAGGAATTGAATATTATTACGCTTTTAGATATGATTTGAATTTTGGATTAGTAATAGCTAACAATCATAAAAAGGCTTATGAGCACTTTACAAAAGACATTACATATCTAAAAGCATCCAACAATAAATATCTGCATTATTTGCTTGCACATAATTTTATGCAACTCAGAGTTCCAATCCGAAACAGCGATAAAATATATGAAGGCATTAGGCATTATCTGCAATGGATTGATGAATATGAACAAAAAAATGATTCCGTAATTGTTGCCACACTTTATCATGGATTAAGAAGTTTTTATAGTACATTAGGTTTGATGGAAAAATCCTATGATACGCACAAAAAATGTATTCAATTTTTGCCTAAGAAGGAGTTCATTCCTATTAAGTATTGGGTAGATTTTCAACCAACGCAAACTGGATTGGAAGCCCTGTATTCTCAAAAATGGATAATGGGAAGTGTATACCTCTATGATGGACTGTTGGATAAGGCGGCTGCCGTATTGTATGAATTAAAGGATGAATATGAGAACAATAATCAAACGGCTAACCGAATTCCTTTCCCTCAATTATATATGGAGCTGTACAGTTATCAAAGTGTAACACGTAATGATAGCATCGTATATTATCGGAAGAAATGCGAACAGGAATTCAGCAAAGCAGAAACAAGCCCGATTTTATATATGCATTTTTATCAGGGACTGGCAAATGATTTTTACCTTGATAAGCAATTAGACTCAGCAGAGTTTTATATTAAAAAATCTATTTTTATTCAGGATAGCATGCAATTGGGGGTTAGTAATGATTATGGCACATTATTAACAGGGTATTATTACTCGATAATAAAAGTAGAACAAAAAAAGTTTAAAGAAGTGATTCCTCTTCTTACTAAGGAAATTGAACAACTGGTTCAATCAAATCAAAGAATAGCTGTGTTGCAGGAATACGAGGTGCTTGCTAATGCATATAAAGCAATAGGAGATTATAAAAATGCAACCATAGTTTTGGAAAATTATAAGAACCTGAAAAATGAAATTACTAATGATGAAATAAAGAGTCGTTCTGTAAGTTTTGAAATTGAGCAAAGTATTTTGCAACAGAAAAGGAAAACGGAAGAACTTTCTCAGGAAAACGAAAAAAATAAAAA
>JANOBN010000399.1:0-8816 GCA_031411675.1 Bacteroidota bacterium
ATAATAATTTCCGGTCCTACTCCGTTAAAATCACCCAAAGAAATTCCAATCTTTGGCTTATGTTCGTGTTCACTCATGCTTTATCTGGTAATTATTTTTTTTATCTTACTTAACAATCAAATAATAACTATAGCTTTATATATAAATTTCATCTCGCAGATTATTTCCCGGCAGCTGCTCTTCGGAGGAAATAATTAAACAATAACCTTACTCCTACACCTGTTCCGTTTTTACCACGATAGCTGTCATTGCTTTTGCTGAATGCAGGTCCTGCAATATCCATGTGCATAAATGGATAATCAGTAAAATGTTCCAGAAACTTTCCGGCTGTAATAGCCCCGGCATTTGCACCGCCGATATTCTTCAGATCAGCAATATCAGATTTCAATAGTTCATTATACTCATCCCAAAATGGCATCATTCCCAAACGCTCATACACATCTTCTCCTGACTTTATTAATTCATTACGGACATTCTCCGGTGCATTACCCATTGCAACAATACCGTAGTGACCTAATGTAGCGGCAGCCGATCCGGTTAAAGTGGAAAATTCAATTACCAGTTCAGGATTATATCTTTTTGCATAGTGCAATGCATCAGCAAGAATCAACCTTCCTTCAGCATCGGTATTTAATACCTCAACTGTTTTACCACTCATCATAGTAATTACATCACCCGGAACATATGCATCACCATCCGGTCTGTTATCAGTTGCAGGCACCAATCCAACTATATATAAAGGCAACTTTGCTTTTGCTGCAGCGAATAAAGCAGCACCAACAGTTGCTCCACCACCCATATCACATTTCATATAATCCATACTGTTTGCAGTAGGCTTAAGGCTCATTCCACCCGTATCATATACCACTCCTTTACCTACCAGCACAATCGGTTTTTTATTGATTGCTTTAGCAGGTTTGTATTCCATTACTGTAAAAGTCGGCGGTTGTATACTGCCCAGATTTACCGCCAGAAGACCACCCATTTTTAGTGCAGCAATTTTCTTTTTATCAAAGACCTGCGTTTTAAAACCTGCTTCCTTACCTAATAATTTAAACTCATGGCTTAGAACAGTTGCATTCAGGTAAGACTGCGGCTCATTCACCAGATCTCGGGCTTTACAAGTGGCCTGAGTGACGGTTAACAGATAATCAACATCCTGCTTTTTAACCTTATTACTGACTATTGATAAGCTCTTAAGTGAGTTGGCTTCCTTCTTTTTATCCGTCCTGTACTTCAAAAACTGATAATTTGCCAGAATAATGCCTTCGGCTAATGCTAATAAATAATCGGCTGATCCGTGATCAACAATGGTAACAGATGAATGTCCGGCGGCATTAAACCTTGCAGCAAGTTGAGCGCCTGCTTTGCGGCAATTTTCAAGGGATTTAGAAGAATTATTAGCCACAGGGGTTAACAATTGAATATAAATCATCCTTTTGTATTGATTTATAACAATTTGGGATTTCTTTTCCTTTAGCTTGTCACGTACGAAAAGCTGTTCTTCCGGCGTTAAGAAAGTGGATTTAAAAGTCTCTTTATCATTAACAACGAGAAGAAGATGGTCAACTTTACCGGGGGTTGACATTAATTTGACAGAGGTGATCATAATATCCTGTAACTTTGAGCGCATGAAGGTAACAATTGCTTAACACCTGTCAAAAAAAAGGTAAAAGCATCCCTTTTAATGAACATTTATGAATATTGATAAACTATTAAAAAGAGCATTGGATCTGGACTTTCTTTCTGCATCAGAAGGGAAGTTTCTTTTTGAAAATGCCACTACGAGCGATTTGATGTTTACAGGCAATATGCTCCGTCAAAAGCAACGTCCGGGTAATAAAGTTACCTGGATTATTGACCGGAACGTAAATACCACCAATGTATGCATTGCCAATTGTAAATTCTGCAATTTTTTCCGCATACCGGGACATGCCGAATCCTATATCACCACCATGGATCAGTACAGGGTTAAGATTGAGGAAACAATTCGTTATGGTGGTCGTCAGTTGCTGCTTCAGGGAGGACATCATCCGGAGTTGGGTTTGAAATTTTATTCGGATATCTTCCGTCAAATAAAAGCAGAATTTCCTCAAATTAAACTTCATGCATTGGGGCCTCCGGAAATAGCACATATTGCAAAACTGGAAGGCATTACTCATACTGAAGTGCTAAAAGAATTAGTTGCGGCCGGGCTTGATTCACTTCCCGGAGCAGGTGCTGAAATTCTGAATGACAGAGTGCGCAGAATGATTTCGAAAGGAAAATGCACCGGAAGAGAATGGTTGGATGTAATGAGAGCCGCACATCAGTTAAATATTACAACATCTGCAACTATGATGTTCGGTCATATTGAAACACTGGAGGAACGATTTGAACATTTAGTATTACTTCGTGAAGTGCAATCAGAAAAACCTGCTCATGCAAAAGGGTTTCTTGCATTTATTCCATGGCCGTTTCAGGATGAAGATACTATCTTAAGAAATGTAAAGGGAATACGTAATCAGATTACCGGTGATGAATATATCCGAATGATTGCATTAAGCCGGATCATGCTTCCCAATATTCCCAATATTCAGGCTTCCTGGTTAACGGTTGGCAAATCGATTGCTCAGGTTTGTCTGCACTCGGGAGCAAATGATTTTGGGTCCATAATGATTGAAGAGAATGTTGTTTCAGCTGCAGGTGCCCCACATCGTTTTACCAGCAATGGAATTCAACAATCAATTGCTGATGCAGGATTTATTCCACAGCTGAGAAACCAGCAATACGATGAAATTGATTTGCCTGAAGAAGTTGAACAACAAGTAATAAGCTACTGATTAAATGTTAAAACAATTTCTTCAATTTCAAAGATATTTTCTATTAACCATTGCTGCATTCTTTCTGGTGATAAATGCAACCTATGCCACACATAACAGAGCCGGTGAAATAACCTATGAGCATATTTCGGGAAATACCTATCGTGCAAAAATTGTAACCTATACAAAAATTGCCCCTCCCGCACCTGATCGTCCGGAGCTGGAAATATTTTGGGGCGACGGTGAAAACGACACCATAGCAAGAACCTCTGTTGTTCCCGTTGCTCCGGATATTAAAAGAAATGAATATTTTGGAATTCATACCTACAGTGGCCCCGGTGTTTATACTGTATATTTTATTGATGAAAACAGAAATGCCGGAGTTTACAATATTCCCAGTTCTGCAAATGTTCCGTTTTATGTAGAAACACAATTAGTGGTTAATGCCTTATTGAATCAGCTTAATATATATAACAATACGCCCGTATTACTGGAGCCTCCTATTGATGATGGTGTGGTCAATCAGATTTTCATTCACAACCCAAGTGCCTATGATCCTGATGGAGATAGTTTAAGTTACGAGCTTACCGTTTGTAAAGGAAATGGCGGAGTACAAATTCCGGGATACTTCCTTCCAACCGGCCCGGGATCGTCAATTACCATGAATGCTCAAACCGGGGATTTTATCTGGGACAAGCCATTAATATCAGGCATCTTTAACTTCGCTATTCTTATAAAAGAGTGGAAAAACATTCCGGGAATCGGACTCATTAATTTAAGTTATGTCACCAGAGATTTTCAGGTAAATATTACTACTGCCAATAATCAGCCTCCTCAAATTTTTGCAGAGGATACTTGCGTGGAAGCCGGAAGCACACTTGCATTTAATGTAACTGCATTTGAGCCTGATAATGAGCTGGTGAGCATTAGCGCAACAGGCGGCCCATATCAGTTAAGTGTCAGTCATGCTATACCTGATACTACTTCCATTAGTGGTGTTGGCAGCGCTACCTATAATTTTCTGTGGCCCACTATATGTGCACATGTGCGGAAAAATCCATATCAGGTAGTATTTAAAGCGGTAGATAACAATCAAAATGTTCAGCTTTCTGCTTTAAAATCCGTTAATATATATGTAATCGGCCCTGCACCAAAGAATCCGGTTGCAACGGCAAGCGGCGATAGTATTACTGTTCACTGGAATGCGGGCAACTGTTCCAATACCTCCGGTTATTATATATATCGAAGAGAAAATAAAGCCAATTATACTCCGGGTTTTTGTATTACAGGTGTTCCGGCACAAACCGGTTATCAATTAATAGGCACGCTTACCGGAATTACTGATACTATATTTTATGATAGTAATAACGGACAGGGCCTTGCAACAGCAGTTGACTATTGCTACATGATTACAGCACGTTTTCCTGATGGTGCAGAAGGTTATCCTTCTGTGGAAGTGTGTGCACACCTGAAACGTGATTTACCGGTTATTACCAATGTTGATATTCTTTCTACGAATGCAACCTCCGGTAGTATATATATAGCATGGAGCCCGGCAACAGAACTGGATACATTACAATATCCGGGGCCATTCAGTTACACTTTACAACGTACACTTTCCGGATCAACAACATTTACTGATATTGCTACTTTAAATAACTGGAATGATACCACCTGGACAGATATCAACCTCAACACCCAAAATCAACAATATATATATCGTGTTTTACTGAACTACAGTGGCGGGGTTTTTCTGGGGAAAACACAGCCTGCCAGTTCCATTCGATTAACTGCAGCTCCTGGAGACAACAAAGTGAGACTTACCTGGAACCTTAGCGTGCCATGGATTAACACCCTTTATTATATTTACAGAAGTGACCAGGGTAATCCTTTTGTTTTAATTGATTCCATTGCACAGGAAAAATACACCGATTATACGGCACTGAACTCCCTTAACTATTGCTATTATGTAGAAAGCTTTGGAGGATATTCTCAGGCTGGTATTGTATTCCCGATTCTGAATAAATCGCAGGAAACATGTGCCACCTCAATTGATAATGAAGCTCCCTGTACTCCTATTCTATCTGCCATAGCCGATTGCGATACTTCAACTATTGACTTTACCTGGCAATTCCAAAATAACCCGGATTGTAAAATAAATGACATTGATTATTTTACCGTTTATTTTTCTGCGGCTGCGGATCAGACTTATGATTCAATAGGTTTCTTTTTCACCTCAGATGACTATTATTCATTTCAAAGAGGTCTTTACCTTGGCGGATGTTATTACATTACTGCAACTGATACCAATGGCAACGTTACCGATTCATCCAATTCAGTTTGCGTAGAAAGTTGTCCGGTTTATGAGCTGCCCAACCTTTTTACCCCCGATGGCAATGGAATAAATGATTTTTTTACTCCGATTGAACAAACACTTACGGGATTACTATTCAGAGATATCAGTTCTGTTGATATGAAAATATATAATCGCTGGGGTGCTTTGATTTTTGAAACAACAGACCCTGCAATAAAATGGAATGGTAAAAAGAATAATGAAGGTGCCGATGTGCCGGAAGGTACTTATTTTTACACCTGCACTGTTTTTACCACCAATATGATGGCAGATCAAAAGCCATTAATGCTGCACGGTGCTGTCCAGGTTTCCAGAGGAAATGTAAGACAATAAAGTTAACGCTGATGATTATCTAAAAGATAGTTAAAGCACTATTTGTAAAAGATACAATTTCTTTTTCTGGATGACTGCAACTATCAGAATATTTTCATCCACTTGTTTTGCTGATTGAGGAAGAATAATAAAATTATTATCAGGTCTTGTTACATTTTTTAGTGTATTAACTCCTTTATTATCTACAGAAAATGCTGCGACCTCATTGCTTCGGCTCATATCTTTATTATAAATCAAATCGATTCTGTCGCTTTGAAGCACCGTTGCGAACGAAGAAAAAACGCCTCCGTCATCCAGTGTTTCCTGAGACTTGCGCAGTACCGTACTCCAATCGATTGTACCATTGGAATGAATAGACATAATCACCACATTATCGAAATGATATTCAATACGACGTGTAAAAGATTGAGTAAAGTAATCGTAATAAGAATACTCGCTATAATATGCTGCTTCTGCAACAACAACAGCGCCGCCATCAGAACGTAAAATGAGTTTACGGATCGGGTAACTGTAAAGCCCGGTATTGGCCCCGCTGTTTCTTTCTCCTACCAGTTTTATTCTTGCATTATCATCAATATTAACTTCTTTAATCTCTACATCACCGGAAGTTGTTAAGGACTTTGAGGCAAAAATAATTCCTGTTCCGGTGTAAGATTCATTGTCACTAAAGAAGCCTGTAACTACCGTTTTATGATTCATATTATCAATTGAAAGAGAAGCTTCGGTAAGCTGTTTATTGGCAGAACTTATTACATGTTCTGAGAATGAAGACGAACCATTTTGTAAAACAAAAAGCTTATAACTAACCTGCTTCTTTTTCCTTTCTTCCGGCATTCTTACTTCCAGCTGTGCCAAAACAGCAACCTGCCCGTCGTCAGCAACAGCAACATCTGCAACCTCCAGTTGCTTATAGGTATAATTAATTACAGGATCGTATTTATATATAGTATTCAAAGCTGTGTCAACGGAAATGATATGTAACACCTGATCTGTACTTCGTAATTCCTCCACAACAATACACGCTAAAGAATTATCTTTTGATACAATTAATCTCGCTTTTTCTAAATCACTATCCTTAGTGTAAACAATCTTCACCGGTTTTTGCTGATTAATAACATTGCCTTTATTATCGAGAACAGATAGTGAATAAGAAAGTGTATTTTCACTTTTCAGCCATTGACTGCGCAATATAACAGGATGCCCGTTGAACATCGTAACCAGATCAATATTGAAATTCTCTTTTTCATCTTCCAGTCTTTTATCCCATCGTGCATTAAGATTGAAATCAAAATAACGAAGCTTGTATTTACGATTTCGAAAACCTATTCTGTCACGCTCAGAATTCAGCGAAAGATTACTTTGAAGAAGGTAAAATCCTTCATCATCCTGACCAATAACCTTTACATGTTCAAAGCCGGGATCATCGATATTTTGAGGCGATAAAGTGAAGCTTTGACCGGGAGCATAAAAGCAGGATATATTAATCAGGAACAACAGTAATACTGAAGCCTGCCAATTAATGCCATTTAAAAAAGAGAGTTTCTTCATCCGGCCGTATATGAAGCAGCATCAGTTAAAAACGGATTGAATTTTTTTTCATAACCAACTGTTGTCTGGGGTCCGTGTCCCGGATGAACTACCACTTCATCAGGAAGGGTAAAAAGCTTTTCACGAATACTATGTATTAATGTTTGAAAATCACCTCCGGGGAGATCCGTTCTGCCAATACTTCCCTGAAATAAAACATCGCCCCCAAGCACCTGTCGGCTTTCTTTATGATAAAAACAAATACTTCCGGGGCTATGACCGGGCGTAAAGAGCAATTGAAATTCTGTATTACCAAAACGAAACATGCCATTCTCTTTTAGCGTGGTTTGTCCGGCAGGAGAAGGGGTAACATCAAGGCCATACATTTCACCAACGGCAATCAATGATTCCAGCACTGCCTGTTCCAGGGCATGAATCTGAGGAGGCAAACCATACTTTTCCGAAATAAAATAATTGCCAAAAACATGGTCAATATGACAATGAGTATTTAACAATGCTACCGGCTTCAGATTATTGGATTCAATAAAATGAACCAATTCTTCTTCTTCCGTCTTGTCGTAACATCCGGGATCCACTATTATACATTCCCGGGAATCATCATACACCACATAGGTATTTTCCTGAAACGGGTTAAAAACAAATTCTTTTATTTTCATAATTATTGCTCGCAAAATTAGCGATAACTAAGATAGTTTATGAGTTTTCTATGCAAGTGTTTTTAATTAACGGCCAAGCTTTGTAAAGCTTAAATACGACTAAAACATGCCCTTATTTTTTATTAACGGAAAGTGTTGGTATTTATTAACAAAACAGCGTTGTTTTATTCGGAAATTTCAGGGAAAAAAGGTATCTTTGTTTCCATCTCAAAAAAGCTTCTTTTAACAATGTTTTACATTGAAAATCAAGCCTTAGCGCATAACCGGAAGTAAACCACGGCCGGGTAAAATATTCCAAAAAAAATGATTGAACAAGTGTTAGATAAAGAACAGCAAAATAACGACTATTCAGCAGAGAGCATCCAGGTACTGGAAGGTCTTGAAGCAGTACGTAAACGTCCGGCCATGTACATTGGCGACATTGGTTTTAAAGGATTGCATCACCTCGTATATGAGGTAGTTGACAACTCAATAGATGAAGCCATGGGCGGGTATTGTAAAAACATAGAGGTTTTTATCAATCCTGATAACAGCATAAAAGTTACTGATGACGGCCGGGGTATTCCAACTGCTATCCATTCCAAGGAAAAGCGTTCAGCGCTGGAGGTGGTGATGACCGTTTTGCATGCCGGAGGTAAATTTGATAAAGATTCCTACAAAGTATCGGGCGGACTTCATGGTGTGGGTGTGAGTTGCGTAAATGCACTTTCCAGCCATTTAAAAGTAGAGGTGTATCGTGAAGGCAAAATATTTCAACAGGAATATTCCATTGGTAAGCCTCTTTATGATGTTAAGATCATCGGGGAGTCGGCAAAAACCGGTACTACGGTAACCTTTATGCCGGATGCATCCATATTTATGAGTGTTGTATACCATTATGATACACTTGCATCCAGAATGCGTGAATTGGCATTCCTCAATAAGGGTATCAGAATTAACCTTACTGATTTAAGAGAATTAGATGCGGAAGGTAAACCATTAAACAGCGAGCTCTTTTACAGTGACCGCGGTTTACCGGAGTTTGTAGAATTTCTGGATGCTACCCGTGAAAAACTGATTGATGAGCCGATTTACATGGAGGGTGAAAAGCAAAGTATCCCGGTAGAAGTTGCAATGCTTTACAAC
>JANOBN010000400.1:0-3645 GCA_031411675.1 Bacteroidota bacterium
GTTTTGTTAATTGCACTGATCTGTGTCCAAGTAGGAGTTGTATTGAGTAAATTATTGGTACGATATACTTCCTGAAATCCTGCAAATGCCAGATTAGGATCTTTTCTGCTGAAGCCAATATCCTGTAGTGAAGTAACGGCAGCCGGCAAACCATAAGTAGCGTCACCACCGGTTACCAGTCTTCTTGTATTACGATTTAAATAATAAACCATGCTACTGTTACTCCGGTAGTCAAAAGCACATATAGATCCCCAGTCACCACCACGATTGGTAAACCAGGTTCCGGAAGAGTGATATAACTCTCCGTTATCCTGTGTGCCAATACTGAACATATCTCTTCGAGTTGGACTGCATGCCCCGTGATAGATTTCATAACCGTAAATTCCATTGCTAATGGGTGTCCAGTTGGCACCTCCATCAGTACTCTTCCACACACCACCATCATTTGCTGTCCAAATTTCACCGGTGTTATACGGATTTACTTTCACCCAATGCATATCGGTATGTAAAACATATGCCCAAAACGTCATTGAGATCCAGGTGGCACCACCATCCAGAGATTTCCAGAAACCATGTGCACCGTAATAAAGCGTGTTTGGATTAACAGGATCAGCATTAAACATACTATTATAATCCCCCTGACCTGTTGATGTTGCAACATTATCGTATGCCGTAATATTTGGCATTACGCTGTCTTTCATATTCACAAAACTGTTACCACCATTTGTTGATTTAAAAACAGTTCCATTTTTAGCAACCATATGAAAATAAACAAGGTTACTGTCGGCAGGAGTAACAGCTACTCTGCAACCACCACCCGTTGTGGATCCGGAAGGGAAATAAATTCCTGTGGTTAATTGTGTCCAGGTTTCTCCCATATCTGTTGAACGGTACAATTCAGAATAAGTAGAAGCAAATAAAGTTTGTGTTCCGGTTTTAGCTTTAAAGACAAGATCGCGGCAAGCCAATGAACTTGCAGATTTTAATGTCCATGTTACACCGCCATCAATGGTTTTATAGATACCTGCATCAGTAGCAGCAATCAGCATGAGATTGTTGGCAGGATTCATCACTATTTCTGTAATCAATCTTCCGCCTAATCCTGATGAAACAAATGTATTACCACCATCCGTTGATTTATATACACCACTTCCGGAGTAATAATAATTCGCATCGCCGGTACCTAAATATAAAATCTGATCGTTGGTATAATCCACGCAAACAGAATTTAAACGCATGTTTGGGAGAATATCACAACCGGGAGCAATAGTCCAATTAGATCCGCCATTAGTAGTTATAAACAAACCACCCCGGGAACTCACTGCATACATCTTTAACGGATTGGTTGGATGAAATTTTACCTGTGATACTCTGCTGATTCCATGAATCTGCCCACTGGCATTGGTAGGGAAAAAGTTAGGAGATACAGGAGACCATGTCGTTTGTGAAAAAGCAAAACCAAGAGTCGAAAAAATAAATATATAAACGAGTAGAATTTTTTTCATGATCAATTTTAATGAATGGGTAATATTGTTTAGTTGCAAATGGTTTAATTCTTTTTCAGTTCTTCCTGACGCTGATTGTATATTTTCATGCGCTCTTCTTCATTTAATATTCTTCCGTCATTTTGAACAAAAGGTTTTACGGTTGTCTTCCAGTCTTTAAAACGTTTGCACTGGTAAGCCATTTCTCTTTTCCATTCCAGCTGTAATAAATCATCCTCTGTTAATTTCTTTTTTGATTCGCGTTTCAATTCACGTTCGTGTTCGCGTATTTCTTCTTCTTGCTTTTTTCTTTCCGCGTCCGTCATTTTTCCGGAATGATTTCTGGCTGCCATCATTTCCATTTGCTCTTCTTCTTCTTCCGGTTGTTCTTTTCCCAGCCAGTAATCATCATACGCTTTTAGTGCTTCAAAATAATTAACGTTTGGATCAGACATCATTTGTACCCAGGCAGGATTGTTTTGATAGTCAGATGATTTTAATGCCTGAGCCTGAACAGTGGGGGCATTAAACAGAAGCTTAAAAAACATCAGGACATAGAATATTCTGTACATTAACTTAAAGGAGTTTTTCATGGAATTATAAGTAAAGATTTTGGGAATGATTAAAGCGATTTAATCAAACGTAGTTTGTCTTTACCAAAGAAAAGCTAAAAAAGTGAGATTTGCAATAAAAAAGCGTGGCTGATTTGAAAGTAAAAAACTCAACAAAACATTGATAATCAATAAATAATGAAATATTGTCAGTGATTAAGATTTTTGCATCAAGGAAATGAAAAATATTTTTTAAGAGACTATTTCTTTCTGTAAATCAACAATTGCAGCAGCCAGTATATTCTTTCCATTCATTATTTGATTAAGAAGTTGCTCCCCGATGATGTTATTTTTAATTCCCTCTTCTGCATTTTGAATCACACTGACCAATGAATTAATCCCCATCATTTCCACTTGCGGGCGAAGGATATGAAGTTGTTTTTTTGCTTCTGAATAATTTTCTTCAATTATTAAGTGATTAATACTTGTAAAAATTCCGGGGGCTTCATTAATAAAACGCGCTACAATCTTTTTCATCTGAAATGAATCTCCGGCAGTAATTTCTTTCAGCAAAGTTAAGTCCGTGAGTTGTTTTGCAATTTTATTTACATTTTGAACATCAGTTAATGGCTGTGTCAATTTTAATTGTTCTGCAATTTTCAGCAGCAACATAGATGGCTTAAATGGTTTAGCAACATAAGCATTCATTCCTGCTTTAATACCCAGATTAATTTCTTCTTTTGTTGCCGAGGCTGTTAATGCAATAATGGGAATAGTACTTTTTTCATTTCCGGCTTCTCTGATTCTTCTGGTGGCTTCATAACCGTCCATTCCCGGCATTTGCACGTCCATAAGAATGATGTCGTAATTGTTTCTTCCCAATAACTCCAGTACTTTATTTCCATCTTCAGCAACATCAATTTTCAAATCAGGCACATAGCGAATCAAAGATTGCACAGCTACTTCCTGATTATATTCATTATCCTCTGCCAATAATATTTTTATTCCTTTCAGGAAATCGAAACTCTCAGTTCTATGACTGATTTTATTTTCAAATGCTTCAGATGAAGTAATAAGGTAACTAATAGTAAATGAAAAAGTGGATCCTTTGCCCGGATCACTTTGCACATAAATTTTACTACCATGTAATTGCGCTATTTGTTGAGAGATGCTTAATCCTAATCCTGTACCTCCGTACTTTCTGGAAGTTCCTTCACTCTCTTGTTTAAATGCTTCGAAAATGGATAATTGTTTCTCTTTCGCAATTCCAACACCGGTATCTATTACTGAAAAGCATAAGGAACACTGATTTTTAGTTACCGGTTCCGTATTTTTAATCTGAATTATAACCTCTCCCTGCCCTGTAAATTTGATTGCATTCCCTGCTATATTCAGTAATACCTGTGTTAAACGGGAGGGGTCACCTATTAAATAATTACAAGTGTTTTCATCCTGCTTTATATTTAAACGAATTGCCTTTTCTTCTGCCTTGTATCGCAAAGTATTGTAAACAGTATTTAATACTTCATTCAGTTTAAACGGAATTTTCTCCAATTCCATTTTTCCGGCTTCTAATTTCGAAAGATCAAGCACATCATTAATAATCACCA
>JANOBN010000401.1:0-4434 GCA_031411675.1 Bacteroidota bacterium
CCAATGTATACAATGGACAAAAGCTTACAAAACTGGTTAACAGCAACACAATTGAAAGAACAATTAATACCATTCCGGATGTTCCTGAAACAACATTAGTATAATAAAATGCCATCATTAAAATAGCTAACCCTAATCTTATTGATCTGTCAGCAGATCCCATGTTTTTTTTCATGATAATATTTATTTTTTTTATTTATTATGTTTAAGATGCAAAAGCTTTAATATGAATTTATCAAACTACCCGAAACTTTACCTCATTTCGTGAGTTCCAAAATTAGATTTTCTTAACGGTGAAACATATGATGAAAATCATTCCGGTTAACCTAAAGCCCGATACAAAACATGATTCATTCCTGATTTCAAAAAATAATTAAGCCACCCTCAATTTGAATATTAACCCATGTTCATCCTGCATTTATTATTAAAATCATCCAAAAAATGTTATTTTCTTCAAAGAGCGAGCCCCTCCTACGGGAAAAATCGATGAATTCAGAAAAATAGAGGGTAATTTAAAATCCATTAACTATATTTGATCAACTAAACTCCCCATAAAATGAAAAAAACTCTATTAATACTTGGATTTGCTATTGCACTCCATAGCTGTAAAAAAAGCAATGATGATAATCCTGCACCGGCAAGTTCAGGAAACCCTTCTACCAATGAAATCGGTGCAGTTCCTGCTACAGCTACTCAGAAGGTTTTAATAGAAGAATTTACAGGGACCTAGTGCGGCTATTGCCCTGACGGGGCTCTTAAATTAGAAGCTGTAATTACCAGTCATCCGGGCAATGCTATTGGTGCTTCTGTGCATGATGGTGATCCTATGGTAGTAACTGCATTAAATTCTTATCTTAAAACCACCTTCAACGTTACAGGATATCCTACCGGCATGGTGAATCGTGTGCCTAAGCCGGGTGCAACAGCCGCTCCAATGAGCAGATCAGACTGGGCAAGCCGTGTAAATACACTTTTAATGGAAACTGCAAAGTGTGGTTTAGCAATTAAGTCCTCCGTTGATGCAAATGATTCTGTTAGTGTTGAGGTGCATGCCGGATTTTTTGAACCCCTTACAGGTAATTACAATCTGGTTGTTTATGTAACTGAAGATCTTGTGCATGGTACAGGTGGACAATGGCCTCAAAGAAACTACGACAATACAACGCCCGGACATCCTTTATTCGGTTTAGGAGATCCGATCACTGCAACCACGTATTATCATAATCATGTAGTAAGAAAGGTGTTAACCGCTACAGCAGGTGATGCCATTACCAGCACTACGCTTGTTGCAGGTGGAGAATTTAAGAAATCATTCAAGTTTGCATTAGGTACATGGGATGAAAACAATATGCATATTGCAGCATTTGTAGTTAAAACAGGTACTACAGGAACAACTTACAAAGTAATGAATGTTCAGGAATCAAAAATAGGAACAGTACAAAACTGGGATTAATAATAATTTATTTAAAATAAAAAGAGCGGATGGTCCTTATGATCATCCGCTCTTTTTATTAATGTAAAATAATATCTCCTTTTAGCCCTCCGAAATCATTTTCTTTATTTCAATGGTGAAAATTTTCAAGCTGAAGACTTATTCGGATTTATCAAATTATTTATTTTACTCTGCGTCTCTAAAACTATAAAGTATCTTTTGAAAATCAACTTTGAATTTATCCTTATTCTCACCTGATGACCAGGAAATAACTTTGTAATAAGATGATTTTGTTTCCACAACTCCTGCAAGGTAATAGATTTCCATTTTTGCATCTTTATCATAGTATGACGCATCACATTCCGCAAAACTAATGTCTACCTTCTTTTGGTATTTTGCGCTGGAAATTTTTCGCTGATCTTCATCCTTTAGAAAATCTTTAATAAAATCCTCAAAAAACTCATTTATAGAAGCGTACTTCAGCTCTGCCAACGCTAACTCCTCCTTGTTGTCTTCAATAATAAATCCGTAAACATCTTTAACTACACTTTTATACTGGTAAACGGAAGCATCATTCAATCCTACGGTTCGGCTCATATAATCGGGCAGGCTTACATAGAATAGATGCCCTACTTTTTGTTCCTTCATCACAGGTTGTGCATATGATTGAAACGCCAATGTTACTAATAGGATTAGAATACCCAATGAATTTCTCAACATAGTCTTTATATTTTGGATGGTTTTAGAATTCTGATTGCCCTTACGGCAACAAATATATGGATTATGAATAAATACAGGTATCTGCTTAATAGGCCTTAAAATTCATCAATTTTACCCACTTGCCGGATATTTACAATTAAAATGACGGAGGTTTGTTTATCCTTTTATCAGCGCCAGATATTTAAATTGAAACTATCTGATTTTAATTTAAGATTCCGCTTTTACAAATAAGATTAAATCATTACCTTTGATACCACTCTATTCAAGAATAGTATCATATTCAATAAAAATATCTTAATGAAAAACAGAGCTATAACAAAAATCATTTTAACCTTATTTCCCCTATTTTTTACTGCATTAAGTTACTCCCAGCAAAATCTAAAAATAATATCAACTTACCTTACCACAGAACGCGAAAAAAACAATTGGCTACCCGGTGATATCAGCGATTGGATAATAACAGATCAATATTCTGATAACACCACAGGCATTACCCACACTTATATACAACAACGACATCATCATATAGTGGTTTTTAATGCCATTAGTGTTTTTGCTATTAAAGAAAATAACATAGTTCATTTTCAACCCGGACTTATCAGCCAACTGGAGAAAAAAATAAATACTGATCAACCATCGCTGACTCCTGCTTCGGCTATTGGTTTTGCATTACGTCATTTAAGTTTAAAAGAAAAGGGAGCAATAAAATTAATCAGTACAGACACCACTTTCAATCGCTTTGTTTTTGATGCTCCTTCACTTTCAATAAATCCGATAAAAGTACAGTTAGTTTACCGCTCAACAGAAAAAGGTGGTATTCGCCTGGCTTGGGATGTAAGCATTGATGTGAAGGGTGAATCGCATTGGTGGAATGTGAGAGTAGATGCCTTAACAGGTGCCTTTATCGATAAAAATGATTTCACTCTGCAATGCAAATTTGATATGAGTGAAATTCCTTCAATAATAAATGACATTTCAAGCATCTCATTAAACACTCAAGCTCCATTTGCGATGCCACTGGTAATTCCCGATTACAGAGTAGCACCATTACCGGTTGAAGCACCTTCCTTCGGTAGCCGTATTTTATTAAATGATCCCTCCAACCCTATTGCATCACCTTATGGATGGCATGATACAGATGCTATTGCCGGAGCAGAATTCACCATAACCAGAGGAAATAATGTTCATGCATATGAAGATGCTAACAATGATAATCTCCCCGGTTATTCACCAAACGGTGGTGTAAATCTTCATTTTGATTTCCCTTTTACTCCTTTTGCAACACCCATTACCAATCAGGATGCATCACTTACAAACCTGTTTTATATAAATAATATGGTGCATGACATATTATATAATTTAGGATTTACGGATGCTGCCGGAAATTTTCAACAAAACAATTATGGAAGAAGCGGCTTGGGAAATGATCATGTGCTCGCGGAAGGATTTGATGGTTCAGGAACCAATAATGCTAATTTTAGTACTCCTCCCGATGGAAGTTCAGGAAGAATGCAAATGTTTTTGTTTACAGGAAATCAAACAATATGCAGTAGTTTGAATATTAATTCTTCCACATTTACCGGTGCGATGAGCATAGGCGTCGGGGCATTTAGTGCAATAGGAAGTGTAACAGATACAGTTATTTTAATAAATGATGGGACCGGAACTGTTACAGATGCATGCTCTGCCATTACCAATAATATTGCAGGTAAAATTGCATTGATTGACAGAGGCACCTGCAGTTTTATTAGTAAAGCACAGGCAGCTATTGCAGCCGGTGCCGTTGGCGTTATCATTGCAAATAATGTTAGTGGCGCTGCACCAGGAATGTCAGGAACACCTGTATTGAGTGTACCATGTGTTTCAATCTCACTTACTGATGGAAATACCTTAAAGTCATCATTAGTCAATGGTGTTGTTACCGCAACAATCACAACATGTACTGCAAATCAATTAGACGGATCATTTGACAATGGAATAGTTGCACATGAATACGGACATGGTGTATCAAACCGTTTAACAGGCGGTCCTTCACAGGCAAGCTGCTTAATAAATGGCGAACAAGGTGGCGAAGGTTGGAGTGACTGGTTGTCATTAGTTTTAACAATTGAACCCGGAGATCAGGGCAGTGACTCGAGAGGAATGGGAACTTATGCAAGTGCACAACCAACAACAGGTGCAGGAATAAGACGATTTCCTTATTCAACAAACATGAGCATCAACCCTCAGACATATGCAAGTCTTGCCGCAAGTTCCGAAGTACATAATGTAGGTGAAATTTG
>JANOBN010000402.1:0-1561 GCA_031411675.1 Bacteroidota bacterium
GCCAGGCGTACGTGAAAAAATTTTAATTCTAAAATGTAAATGCACTTATAATAATATGAACACATCCGATAACACATCCGTTTCTGAAACCGTGAATGGTAATATAACCTCAGGCGATAATCTTTCCTTTTGGTTTGCACCATCAATAAAGCCAATAGCTTTTGAAAAATTGAACAACGATGTTGACACAGATATATTGGTAGTAGGTGGCGGCATTGCCGGACTAACCTCTGCGTACTGTCTTGCGAAAGAAGGAAGAAAAGTAGTATTAGTTGAAGACGGATTTATCGGCAGCGGTGAAACCGGAAGAACTACTGCACACCTGACCTGCGCGCTTGACGACCGTTATTTTGAATTAGAAACAACTTTCGACAAACACACTGCACAATTGGCTGCTAATAGTCATACGGCAGCCATTCAATGGATTGCTAACACAGTTAAGCTTCATCACATTGATTGCCATTTTAAAACGGTGGATGGCTATTTGTTTTTACATCCTTCTGATACGAAGGAAACATTAGAGAAGGAATACGAAGCCACCAAAAGAGCAGGACTTGTTACAGAAATGTTGAGTACGATTCCGTCCATTGCAGCTGAAGAAGGCAAGAAGTGTATAAAGTTTTCAGACCAGGCACAGTTTCATATTCTGCTTTATCTAAAAGGATTGGCAGATGCTTTTATACAATTGGGTGGAAAAATTTATACCGAAACAAAGGCAGAATCCATTACTAAGGAAGGAGCAACTGCAAACGGCTTCAAAATAAAGGCAAATCACATTGTAGTTGCAACAAACACTCCCGTTAACGATTGGGTTGCCATGCACACCAAGCAGTGGCCTTACCGTTCGTATGTAATTGCTGCAAAAATTCCCAAAGGAAAATTGCCGTACGCTTTATGGTGGGATACTGGCGACCACGATTCTAAATGGATTTCAAAACCCTATCACTATGTACGTTTAGAAGAATACAGTGAACAATATGATATGCTTATTTCAGGAGGTGAAGACCATCGCACAGGGCAGGCAGATGATGAGCATATTAAAGAAGAAGACCGTTATAATAAACTTGCAGAATGGACAAAAAAACATTTTCCTGCTATTGAAACTGTTGAATTCAAATGGTCAGGTCAAGTAATGGAACCTATTGATTCATTGGCATTCATCGGCAAAAATCCGGGTGATGATAATATTTACATCATCACGGGAGATTCAGGAAACGGTATGACCCACGGCACCCTTGGCGGAATAATCATCACCGATATAATTACCGGAAAAGATAATCCCTGGATTGAAATATATAGCCCCTCGCGCATTACATTAAAAACTTCCGGTGATTACCTCCACGAAGTTGGAAACATGGTGGCACAGTTAGGCGATTGGTTTACTAAAGAAGATGTAAAGCAAACTGACGAATTAAAACCGGGCCAGGGAGCAATCATTGCTTCAGGCATTAAAAAGATTGCCGTGTACCGCGATGAAGAAAATAACCTACATGCCTGCACAGCGGTTTGCCCTCACTTAGGCGGCATACTTCAATGGAATGCTGATGAAAAAACATTTGAT
>JANOBN010000403.1:0-2403 GCA_031411675.1 Bacteroidota bacterium
GCATATGCTGCAGAACGATCTACCTTAGAAGGATCTTTACCGGAGAATGCACCACCACCGTGAGCACCTTTTCCACCGTATGTATCAACAATGATTTTACGTCCTGTTAAACCGGTATCACCATGTGGGCCACCTATTACAAATTTTCCTGTTGGATTAATGTGATAAACAATTTTATCATTAAATAATTTCTGAACACGTGCAGGCAATTGTTTTTTCACGCGTGGTATAAGAATGCTGAGAACATCTTCACGAATTCTCTTCAGCATCTTTGGTTCGCTATCGAAATCATCATGTTGTGTAGAAACAACAACAGCATCAATACGCACCGGTTTATTATCATCGCTGTATTCAATTGTTACCTGTGATTTTGCATCCGGACGTAAATATTTCATCACTTTACCTTCGCGTCGAATCTTTGATAATTCACGTAACAACAGATGTGCAATGTCCAATGGAAGCGGCATCATATTATCGGTTTCATTGGTAGCATAACCAAACATCATTCCCTGATCTCCTGCACCTTGCTCTTTATGCAAACCTTCACCGGTATTTACACCTTGTGCAATATCAGGCGACTGCTGATGAAGTGCAGTTAAAATTCCGCAGGACTGTGAATCGAACATATAATCAGCATTATTATAGCCGATTTGCTGTATGGCATTCCGAACAACGTCCTGCACATCAACCCATGCTTTAGTAGTTATTTCTCCGGCTACCACCACCTGACCTGTTGTTACCAATGTTTCACATGCAACACGTGAGTTGGGGTCCTGAGCCAGCATATTATCTAGGATGGCATCTGAAATCTGATCAGCCACCTTATCCGGATGACCTTCGCTTACTGATTCTGAAGTGAATAAATACGACATGCTTATTTTTTAAATAATTGGTTTATAATTAACTGGAGTAAAAACCGAGGATTTTAACCGGCATTTATCGCGGCAAAGATAGGAAAAGGTTGTTTTAACTAGGCATTCCCGGTAAGCTGTTGAAAAACCGCTTCAATGCTGCTTCCTTCCTGCTGCATCATCACCACTGCAACCCCATTTTCTACTGCAAAATGGAAAACCAACGGACGAATATCCTGATTGCTGTTCGCCGTTAAATGATAGAAATTACCTCCTGCATGTTCGGCTTTTCCAACTCCCGGAATTTTGCTCAAAAGTTGAATATTAATCTGCTTATCAAACTCCACAATAACACGGCCCGTGGTAGCTGCCCTTTGCTGAAGAATGTGCGTGGTATCATCAGCCACAATTTTTCCTTTATTGATGATGATAACCCTGTTGCAAATGGCTTCCACTTCCTGCATAATATGAGTAGAAAGGATTACGGTTTTTTCTTTTCCGATATTTTTGATGAGCTCCCTGATATCCCTTAACTGATTGGGATCCAGTCCGGAAGTGGGCTCATCCAGAATTAGTACCTTAGGAAGATGAATCATAGCCTGAGCAAGCCCGACGCGCTGGCGGTATCCTTTAGAAAGCATACCAATCTTCTTATTCTGCTCCGGTGCAAGCCCTGTTATGTCTATCATTTCTTTAACCCGTTTATCAATTGCCGAAGAATGCATATGAATTCCGGCAATAAAACTCAGATATTCCTTGATATACATATCAGGATAAAGCGGGTTGTTCTCCGGAAGATAACCTACAATTTTACGTACTTCCAGACTCTGCTCATTCACATCATACCCTTCAACTGATACTTTTCCGGAGGATTGAGGGATAAAACAAGTAATAATCTTCATCATTGTAGACTTGCCCGCACCATTCGGTCCGAGGAAACCGACTACCTGACCGGAATTGACCTCAAAAGAAACATTATCAAGTGCTTTTTGGGTGCCGTAAAAACGGGATATCTGTTCAACTTTTACTGACATGAGTGCAAAAATACAATTTGCAATCAACCTTAAGGCACTGCTTATGGCTAGTTATGAGCAACAATTACCTTTGCGCGACAAATGAAAACAGGATTGGTATTAAAAACCACGGGCAGCAGGGTGGAAGTGGAGTCGGAGGGCGAGGTAATATCCTGTAGAATGCGGGGCCAATTGCGGCTGAAGGAAATTTCGTCAACCAACCCTGTAGCAGTGGGTGATAAAGTAGAATTTGATATGGAAGCCGATGGAACAGGCATGATCCATTCGATTGGCGATCGTTCCAATTATATTGCAAGGAAATCTATTAAGCTCTCCAAACAAACGCACATTATTGCTGCAAACATTGACCGTGCATGGCTGGTGGTGACGCCGGTATTCCCAAAGACTTCAACAGGGTTTATTGATCGTTTTATTGCTGCTGCCGAATCGTTTCGTATTCCTGTTTCACTCATTTTTAATAAAGTAGATTTATTTCGTGATGATCTGGAATCGGTGCAGCAGGATTATATGAATATATA
>JANOBN010000404.1:0-9125 GCA_031411675.1 Bacteroidota bacterium
ATAGCATCCAATTATACCGGTCAGTTATGTGTTGCCCGTGATAAAAATGAAAGAACTTTTGTTACCCTTTCTAAGCATTTGTTTGAATTGAAAGGCAATAAAATTTATTTTCTTAAAGAGTTTCCTACAACCATCAGTCATCTTTTTGTTGATGCTGAAAATGGCATTTGGGTAGGTACTTATGCCGGCCTTTATCAGATCAGGGATGTTGACAAACTTGATGATATCATTCCTTACTTGCCTCGTGATTTTATAAGCGGAATGTATGAAGATAAAGAAAATGGAAAATGGATTACCACAGTAAATAACGGAGTGTATTATCTGCCTGATGAGCAAGTAAAATCTTATGTGTTTGATAATGATATTTTAAACGAACCGCTTTGTTTAACACATGATGGAAATTATATATATGCAGGATTCTGGAATGGAAAGCTGGTTAAGTTTACAACTAACGATTACAAAATTATTTACGAAGCAGAACGGGATAATTACATAGGTAGGATTTTTGCTGATAAAGTTAGTGATAGGATATATTTATCAAAAGCACATCCGGGGTATATGCATAATGATAAGTATTATCCTTTAAAACAGAATGTTACCCGTAATTTTAAAGGCGGTTTTGTAAGGCGACATAATGATGATCTGATTAACATTAGTGTGAAACAAATTTTCTCCATCAATGACGATTCTGTCAAAATACTATGTGCCATGGAACGCAGGGCTAATTGTGTGATTGAACTGGATAGCCATGAACTTTTAACCGGTACTAATGAGGGTGTATTCCGTGTAGATGAGAAAAATTGCAGCTTGACAGTTTATGAAAAATATTTAAGCGATGTAAGAATTGATGATATGGCAATTATGGGTAATCTGGAATGTTTTGCCACAAAAGGAAAGGGGCTTGTGATAAAGGATGGCAAAAGAATAATTTCTGTTGCGGAAAGGGAAGGATTAACAAGTAACCTCATTCATAAACTTGCTGTAAGCGGAAACACCATCTGGTGTGCATCATTTAATGGAATAAATAAAGTAACATTAGATGAAAAGAATCCGGATAAATTTATAGTACAAACTATTAGCATTCCTGATGGCTTACCGGATAATGAAATTAATGATTTGTTAGTTTTTAATGATACAGTATGGGTAGCAACAAAAAAAAGTATTTCATTTTTCCCGGCTAATGCATCATTTACTAATCCGATTCCTCCTCCGGTTCATTTGACATCATTTAAAATAAATAACATAACTACAAGCGAAGATCAGGCTGCAGCAATTCCTTATTATTCTAACACGATTAGTATTGGTTTCGAAGCATTATCATTCCGTAGTGCAGGAAATTTATTTTATAAATACACTTTAATTAATGAAACCGATTCGCTGCAGTCATCAACTAAAGCAAGACAGGTGGAGTTTTTATCATTGAAGCCGGGCAATTATATATTTAGTGTAAAGGCAATGAATCTTTCCGGAACATGGAGTGCAAAACCGGCAATATTTCATTTTACAATTCTAGCCCCGTTTTGGCAACGTACCTGGTTCATTATATTTATTGCCCTCTTTTTATTAGCCTTAGTGTTTTTTGTGATGAGATTAAGGATTCAACGGATACGTAAACAGGAAGCTATGAAAACTGATTTCAACAGACAGCTTGCTGAGTTGGAAATGAAAGCATTAAGAGCGCAAATGAATCCTCATTTTATTTTTAATGTGATGAATTCAATACAAGATTATATATTGAAAAATGATGCAAGATCTGCACAAAGATATTTATCACGTTTTGCAAAACTGGTGCGTTTAATACTGGATAATTCTATGATGGGAGAGATAGTGCTGAGCCAGGAGTTGAAAGCAGCGGAAATATATATTGAGCTGGAGCAACAGCGATTTGATAATAAATTTGAATTTCGTTTAACCGTTGAAGAAGATGTTGATGCAGATGCTTTGTTAATACCATCTATGATTTTACAACCTTATCTGGAGAATGCAATTAAACATGGCATTAGTCATCTTCAGGGTTCGGGGTCTATTGCTGTTCATATTTCCAGAAAAGAAGGAAATTTAATTATTGCCATTGATGATGATGGTGTCGGCAGAATTGCATCATCGGCTTTTAATCAAAAGAATGTCAGAGAGCATGTTTCCTATGGTTCATTAATTACCGCTGACAGGATAAAAGCATATAATATTGCAAATAATACTGCCATTATCACTCAGATAACTGACCTGATAGATCCTTCCGGAGAGCCTGCCGGTACACAAATATTGCTTACTATCCCTCTTAAATACAAATAGCTGTCTTTTTATTTGCGGTTTTGCCGTAAAATGACTATTCTTGTTACACATTTGGTTGGGTTCGTGCATGTCCCTTCCAATTTATAAACTTCGTATTGTATGAAAGCCTGCATCATTGATGATGAGAAGAAGGGTCGTGACTCTCTGCAAATGCTTTTAGAGCAATATTGCAGGGATGTTGAAGTAATTGGGCAGGCTGACTCAGTGGAGACCGGATATCAGTTTATCCTAAAAAATAAACCGGAATTGGTTTTTCTGGATGTAGAGATGCCTCAGGGAAGTGGTTTTGAGCTTTTAAAACGATTTGAGAAACCCTCATTTAAAACCATATTCGTTACTGCACATCAGCATTATGCCATTAAAGCGATTCGTTTTTCAGCGATAGATTACCTCTTAAAGCCGGTTGATGTGGATGAATTGCTTGCCGCAGTAGAAAAAGTAAGCAAGGATAAAGGTCAGAATGCCCAGTTGCAATATTCCGCACTTATGGAAAATATTGAACCTAATGGCCCCCATAAAATTGCCATACCTGTTAAGGATGGTGTTACTTTTATTGATCCATGCGACATTATACGCCTGCAGGCCGACGGCACCTATACTCACATTTTTACCGGGAAGGAAAAATATACTGCCAGCAAAAACATTAAGGAATACGAGGAATTACTGGGAGAACAGTTTTTCTTTCGTGCCCATAATTCTCATATCGTGAACCTTAAACATGTACGGCACTTTAGCAGGGTGGATGGGTATTTTGTCCATATGAGCGACGGTTCAACGGTTGAGGTGGCCAGAAGGCGCAAAGACGAATTTCTGGCGCTTATGAATAAATAGACTTTGCCGGATATGGCCCTTTTCTGACCAGCTATTCGCTAAATCCAGCCACCTGAAAAAATCACTGGTTTTTTACATTTTTAATGCTTTTATTTGGATAGTGTATTAGTGAATCGTAATTTGTTACCGTTAAAGTTCTATGTTTTTTTAAAGGAATTTAGTCCGGTAACACTAATAGAAAAATTAAAACTTAAAACCACCGCCATGAAAAGGAATCTACCAACCTCTTTTAACAGTAAACTGTCAGCACTGCTGTTTAAATTATTCTTCGCCTTGTTTTTTTTCCCGGCTATTGAATCAGCGCAGGCACAAGGACTTTTAACAGCAAGTACTGATCCTGTCTGTACGAGCAAATGCTGTGCTCCGGCAAACCCCTGCAATTGTTCTGCAGGTGTTATTGTAACCGGTGGAACTCCACCTTACAGTTATATTGTTATGCCGGTGCCGGGTACTTCCATAGTTGGTTTTACAGCATGTGTTCAGGGTTTATGTCCGGGAACCTATGATTTTCATATCAGAGATTCCGGCAACCCAATGCAACAAATTACTCATACCATAACTATAGGCGGGCCTTGCTGTAGGCTTCAGTGTCGTGATACATCCTTTTGTTACAATGTCCCTGATTCCGCAATACATTTAAAGAAACCAAAATTTATTGGAGCAGATGCTGTGTCTGGAGGTGCCTACCCTTGCTTTTATGATTCCATCTGGAATAATGCCCCACTTGTTTATCCTGTAGGAACTACAGTTGTTAAATGGTATGTATTACATAACGGAATGCTTGATTCCTGTACCTCCAATGTAACACGTAATCCTCCTTCAGTATATAATATTTGTTTTTCTACTTCTCCTGCAATTGTTGGGGGCGTGATTAATATCTGTAATGGTCAAAGCATAACATTTAATGCTAACTGTTCTTCAGGAATTACAGGATTGCTATGGAATTTCGGTAACGGATATTATTCCGGAAATTCCGTTCATACAGAACCTGCATCTCATTATCCTCCGGGAATTTATTATGATACATTAACTGTTTACGATGACTGTGGTACACCTCATGATACAGCATTTCAGGTTATTGTTGATTCATCGAGCGGGCCGGATATATATTGTTTATCTGTACAATGCCCCGGAGATACCGTGACTTATCGCACACATGCCAACTGTACCGGCTATACATGGAGTGTAACCAATGGTTCATTTTTATTCACGCCTTCTTTAACAAGTGATTCTTGTGTTGTAGTTTGGGGTGGGGGTCCTACAGGTTATTTAACTTTAACTGTAACAGGATGTACTCCTGCATTAACCTGTCCGTTGGGTACTACGGTCACAATTCATATAGTTCCCGCAACATTGCCGGTAAGTGGTGATACGGTTGTTTGCTCCGGCGGTAAGAGTTGTTATGCAGTAGAATGTATCCCGGGAAATACACATAGCTGGGAATTACTTCCTGCCAATGCCGGTGTAATTACAGGTAACGGAACCTGTGAAGTTTGCATCGAATGGGACAGTACTTTCTTTGGTATTGTAACACTTCAGGTGAATTATCAGAATGTACTTACAGGATCAGGATGTTCATTAAATCCGGGTTGTGTACATGATCCTGGTTGTGGAGGAACGGGTACGATTACTATCAATGTAAAACCCCGTTTCGGTATTACAGGGCCTTCAAAACTTTGTCCGAATGTGGTGAGTTCACCTCCATTCAACGGAATGAACTTGTCTAACAATACAGTAGCTCCTGGTGTAACATGGACGTTACAAACACCTGTGCCATCAACAATAAATTTTGCAAACTCAGCTTTATTAAATGCATATACATGGCCAATTGGCGGAGTATATACACTTACAGCTTATCCTCCGGCAGGAGTTTATTGCGTTGATTCAGCTACTGTAAATGTTACGGTAGTAAACATGTTGATTCCTGCAAATATCACAGGACTTGATACTGTTTGTCCGAACACACCTTCCTTCTATAGCACCGCTCCGAACATGACAGGAGTTACCTATACATGGACGGTTGTAGGAGGATCAATTATTGGTGCAAATAATGGAAGTAGTGTAAGCATTAGCTGGTTTCCGGGTGGTGGAACTGTATCGGTAGTGCAAACACTAAGTGCACCTCCGGGTTGTAGTTCATTATCATCAGCAACTTATACTGTAAAAACATGGCCAAACTTTACACTGCCAGTTGTAACACCGAGTTCAACAACAGTATGTGTGAAGAACACAGTTACTTATTCTATACCTCCTGCATTATTAAGTAATGCAACTTATACCTGGTCAATTGTACCGGCCACTGCGGGAAATATACTTACAGCAAATGGAAATGATTCCATTACCATAAGATGGATAGATGCAACGAATACACCTATCTGGGTGAAGCTGAAAATATCAAGATGTTATGATGACTCTGTGATGTTCCCTGTTAATCTTCTTGCATTACCGCCGGTACCCAACATTGCTTATACTCCTCTAAATCCTTGTAAAAATGATGTGGTAAGTTTTACAACAACAAGTGCAGGACCGGTTTACAGTTGGGATTTTGGTGATGCAGGGACGTCCGGTTTGCAGAATCCATTACATACTTATACAACCGCCGGATCATTTAATGTTCAGCTTGCAGTAACTAATTTAAATGGTTGTTCTGATACTGCAGTAACATCAATCCAGGTTGATGACATTCCTGTTGTTCCGATAATTTCAGGGCCAATTGATGTTTGTGTTAATAGTCCTACGAATCACTTTTTCACTCAACCGTTATTTACGGGTGCAAGTTATACCTGGTCGTTATCAGCACCTGCTTTAGGCGGTATAACATCCAGTGGTAATTCATTTATCAATGTATTATGGAGTATACCCGGAACAGATACAATTAAACTTCATATTCAATCAACATGTCTGGATACTACTGTAAGTTTTGCAGTTACAGTTCACCCGACTCCAACACCAACCGTAACAGTTCCATCACCATCATGTGTAAATGCACCATTAACATTTGTCGGTACCGGTGGAGGAACATACTCATGGAATTTCTCCGGTGGTTCGCCATCCTCATCTGCAGCAGCATCACCTGTAATTACGTATGCCAACATTGGTAATTATCCATTATCATTAGTGGTTACTGATGCCTTTGGATGTACTGCAAATGTTTTAACATCCATTACTATTAATCCATTGCCACTGGCAATTATTTCCGGACCTGCAGGTATTTGTACTTATCCTACCACTGTAACTATGACGGCAGTAAATCTGGGCGGCTATAGCTTTGTCTGGACACCAACAGGTAGTACCTCTCCATCGCTTACTTACAATGTAACAACACCCACTTCATTTTCAGTAGTTGTTACCAATGCATACAGTTGTACCCGGCAATCAAATACGATAACTGTTGTAAGCGGATTATGTGATACAGTACGCGGACCTTGTATTATAAATGATAGTATTGATTTCACCTTTACACCACCAATTTGTCTTTCACAGACCTATACAAAAATATATACAGCACCATTATTAGGATGGAGTTTTGGCGATGGTGGCAGCGCAGGTCCTATCAGTCCTGTAACACATACTTTCCCGTTTCCAGGCATCTATCCTGTTCAGGTAACCGGGACTGCAACGGGCATTGATTCTGCTGGTAATCCTTGCGCAGGTCTGGTAGGAAGAACACGAATGATGACCATTCCTTTTGATGCTGATTTTGATGTTACTTTTCAGTGTAATGGTGCTAATCAGATGCAAACAATATTTACCAATACCACTTTATATATTGGTAATCCGAATACTTATAATTGGGTTTGGTATGATTCAACTACAGCAAGTGTTATTTCTGTGGTTCAAAACCCACCACCTCTAAATCTTTCTGCCGGTAACCACGTTGTTAGTTTATCAATTTTTGATCCTGCTACGGGAGCTACATGCACACTTACTAAAACTTTTGTGGTGCCGGTACCTATTGTTGCTTCATTTACCGTTTCCTCTCCTGTTTGTCAGGGGTCACCATCCATTTTTACAGATACTTCAACACCATTGATTAATGAAGTATCAAGACTGTTCAATAATGGTAATGCTGCAACTTCTTCTTCTTCTCCGGCAAGTTTGGTATATATCAACTTCGGCCCTTTTACTGCAACATTAAATGTAACTGATAAATACGGATGTACCAGCATGGCATCGCAATTGGTTAATGTAAATCCTGCTGCAACCGGGACAATTACAGTTACTCCTGCTTGTGATTCTGTTCAACTCTTTTCATCCGGTGCTGGACCTTATTCATGGAATGTTACAAGTCCTGTTTTAACTACAAATCCAATCTATGTTCAAACAAGTGGATTTTATTCCGTAACTTCTGTTGATATAAATGGTTGTCCGTTTACTGTAGGTCCTGTTCAGGTTACTGTTCAGAAATCACCGAATGCAACAATTACCGGTCAGGTACAATATTGTCAGGGAGAAAATCTTGATATTAAGACATCAGCAGCGGGTACCAATTTTGCATGGATGTTATTACCATCAACTCCTGTTGGTGGAAATACTCCTAATTTAAATGCACTTGCCGGACAAGGTAATGCAGGTACATTTACTTATCAGGTTACTGTTACCGGATTAAACGGATGTACAGCAGTTGCTACATATACCATTAATGTTGATCCTGTTCCTGCATCTGCAACTATTGTTGGTGGTCCGCTTACTTTCTGTAATGGTGATTCCATTTTGCTTACGGTAAATCCTCCTGGAAATACCTACTTATGGTCCAGTTCTCCTACTGCACTATCACCACCTGCAAATGCAAATGATAGTTTATATGTAACACAAAGCGGAATTTATTCTGTTATTGTTACTACATTAAATGGTTGTTTATATCCGGCAATAAATCCTGTTACTGTAACTGTAAATCCTGTTCCTGTCGCAAACATTACCGGTGATACCGTTTTATGTGAAGGGGAAATACTTGGATTAACGACAACATCTGTGGGAGGAGCAACTTATTCCTGGTCTGGACCGTACGGAGCAGGTAATACTAATCCTTATGTGGCCAATAATATGCAATTGTTTCATGCAGGGTACTATTCTGTTTTGGTCACTAACCAATACGGATGTACTGCAACTGATTCGGTTGATGTAATTGTAAATCCTGCTCCTGTTACTCCTTTCATTATTCCTGGTGGCGTACTTTGCGAAGGTCAGCTTTATAACTTATGTGTGCAGACTCCATTGGGATCTCCAATTGTATATAATTGGAATACCGGACAAATGGGGGCATGTATTTTTGCTGCAAGAGCCGGCGATTATTATGTTACAGCAACTAATCAATATGGTTGTACTGCGCAGTCAAATATTATTACCATTCATCCTCTTCCTGATCTCAGTTGTGTACCTACAGGATGTTATGATTTTTGTACTGAATGCGATTCTGTAACAATACCTGGTCCGTTCAATTTGGCCACTTACGACTGGCAAATTCTTATTGCCGGAAATTTCGTTAGCTATAGCAATGCTCAGAATCTGATTGTATATCCTCCGGGCGGCATCTTCCGTTTATTAGGATATAATCAATGGGGTTGTTCAGATTCAACGGATACTTTAAAAATTGATTTCCACAATTGTTGTGCGCCATTTGATTCAACAACATGTAAAGACACTTGTGAGAATTTCAACAGTCAGAATTTTGCCGGATTTATGCCACATCCTTCTGCACCTAATGTTGGAATTGCAATATCAAATGCCGGTTCACAAGGTGGTGTAACTGATTATTATATAAGAGTTCAGGATCAACCGGGTCCATCACAGTTATTAGCCGGTTCTCAATTTAATGGTCACTGGTGCTGTGGTACATTCTGTTTCGATTTCCGTTTATTTGAAGACGGAGGTACAGGCGCGAATGTGAATCCATCCTTTGTAATTGCTAACGGAACACTTGGCTTCCGGTTTACTTCTTCAACAATTGTAAATCAGGGTAATGGATGGCATCGTATCTGTGCACCGATAAGCGATTGTAACCC
>JANOBN010000405.1:0-1614 GCA_031411675.1 Bacteroidota bacterium
TGTTGAAGTTTCATCGTTCCCACGGCAAAATCGGTACTGTTACCGGAGTGCTGCCTCCCTCCCGTTTCGGTGAATTAATGGTGGAAGGAAATACGGTGAAATCATTTACGGAGAAGCCACAAATTCATCAGGGTGGAAGTATTAATGGCGGTTATTTTGTTTTTAACAAAAGCATCTTTAATTATCTTGATAGTAGTGAAAATTGTATTTTGGAGCGCACTCCTTTAGAGAAACTTGCTTCAGAAGGGCAATTAATGATGTTCGATCATTCCGGCTTCTGGCAATGTATGGATACTTATCGCGATTTTGAATATCTCAACAATCTCTGGAAAGAAAACGAAGCTGCCTGGAAAGTGTGGTAAGAACTATGAATTTTAAATCTGCCTTTAAGAATAAAAAAGTTTTTCTCACCGGACATACCGGTTTTAAAGGCGCATGGATGAGTGTATGGCTGTCAGAACTCGGCGCCGTTGTAAAAGGTTATGCTTTAAAAGCAGAAGAACCATCACTTTACCGCATGATTAATACTCAATTAAAAAATCATCAATCCGTTATTGCCGACATCAGAAATAAAACACGACTGGAGAAAGAAATTACTTCCTTTCAGCCTGATTTTATTTTTCATATGGCAGCACAACCATTAGTGAGGGAGTCGTACACTATTCCGTTGGAAACATTTGAGGTAAATGTAATGGGAACTGCACATGTTCTGGAAGCGGTGAAAAAGCTTTCTAAAAAGTGTGTGGTGGTTATTATCACTACCGATAAAGTATATAAAAATCCGGAAAACGGGAAGCCATTTAAGGAAGAAGATCCTTTAGGCGGACATGATCCATACAGTTCCAGTAAGGCTGCTGCAGAAATTGTAACAGCATCTTACCGGCTTTCTTTCTTCCATCCTGATCATTATAAAGAACATAAAAAATCCGTTTCCACAGCCCGTGCAGGTAATGTTATTGGTGGCGGTGATTATGCGAAAGACCGGATTGTGCCGGATATTATCAGGGCATTACAGGCGGAAAAAGTAGTTACGGTTCGTAATCCATTGGCGGTGCGTCCCTGGCAGCATGTTCTGGAGCCCTTATCAGGTTATCTTACCCTGGCTTCAGCGATGTCAAAAGAACCAAAGAAGTTCGCCGGTTCTTATAACTTTGGGCCAAAGCTTAAAGATGCCTTAGCTGTGGAGACACTGGTACAACAAGCAATAAAAAACTGGGGCAGTGGCACCTACAAAACAGCGAAAATAAAAAAGGCTCCACATGAAGCAGGATTATTAAAACTCGATATTTCCAAAGCAGCGAAAGAACTAAAATGGTTTCCTGTATGGAATGCAAAAGAGGCGATTGAGAGGAGTGTGGGGTGGTATAAAAAAGCACAAATTAACAAATCGAGTAGTTACGCATATTGTATTAATAATATTAAAGAATATAAATAAAATCTTTTATCAGACCAATGAATATCATTAAAAGAAAAAAAATTAATAATTGTAGAATATGCAATTCAGCAGAGTTTAAACAAATTATAAAACTCAATGAAATGCCATTTACAGATGAATTTATTACCAAAAATAATATAGGGCTATTTTTTCCTAATTCGTGGTACTTATTAAATATC
>JANOBN010000406.1:0-3310 GCA_031411675.1 Bacteroidota bacterium
GGATTCGAATGGGAGTTGACTAAAAGTCCGGCCGGTGCACATCAATGGACGCCAAAAAATAATGGAGGTGCAGGAACAGTGCCGGATGCACATGACCCATCAAAACGTCATGCCCCGATAATGCTTACTACAGATCTTTCACTGAGAGTAGATCCTGTTTATGAGAAAATTTCCAGACGTTTTCATGAAAACCCTGATCAGTTTGCTGATGCCTTTGCACGTGCATGGTTCAAACTAACGCATCGCGATATGGGCCCGATTACCCGCTATCTGGGTCCGGAAGTACCCAAGGAAGAATTAATCTGGCAAGATCCTGTGCCTGCATTAGCACATAAACTTATTGATGATAATGACATCGCGGCATTGAAGGCTAAAATACTTAGCTCAGGTCTTTCTGTTTCACAACTGGTATCTACAGCATGGGCTTCTGCAGCTACTTTTCGTGGTTCCGATAAACGTGGTGGAGCAAATGGTGCACGAATTCGGCTGGCACCTCAAAAGGATTGGGAAGTAAACAACCCTGTGCAACTAAAAAAAGTTCTGGATGTTTTTGATGTAATATATAAAGAGTTCAATAATGCGCAATCTGGCGGTAAGAAAGTTTCAATTGCTGATCTGATTGTACTCGGCGGTTGTGTTGGGATTGAGCAGGCAGCAAAAAATGCAGGTCATGATATCAAAGTTCCTTTTACACCCGGAAGAACAGATGCTTCACAAGAACAAACAGATGTAGAATCATTTGCGGTACTTGAGCCTGCAGCAGATGGTTTTCGAAATTATTATAAACCAAAACACAAAGCATCAGCAGAAGAAATGTTGATTGACAAAGCACAACTCATGACACTTACTGCACCGGAGTTAACTGTTTTAGTTGGTGGCATGCGTATGCTGAATACAAACTTTGGCAATTCTAAACATGGCGTATTCACTGAACGTACTGAAGCACTTACAAATGACTTTTTCATGAACCTACTCGATTTAAACATTACCTGGAATTCAAATTCTGATGCACAAGATGTGTTTGAGAGTCGTAATCGTAATTCAGGGGAATTGAAATGGACCGGCACAAGAGTAGATTTGATATTTGGTTCTAATTCAGAACTAAGAGCAATTGCAGAAGTTTATGGATGTTCAGATTCACAGGCAAAATTTGTGAAAGATTTTGTTGCAGCATGGAATAAAGTAATGAATCTTGGCCGTTTCGATTTGGCGTAGTCCTCAACTTGATAATTCAGAAAAGGTGGTCTGGTAACGGACCACCTTTTCTATTTATGAATTGATATGTTTCATAAGAATTATTCAATAATTAAATACAATGCAGCTTATGATCTCTCCAACAAAACCGACGCGACAGCATGTGTGTGCATGCTGCCAAATAATTAGTGAAACTTTAGCAGGGTAAAATAAAAATCTAACTTTGATATTAATTTAATTCCGTATAATTTTTGAAATTATTTAATATAGCCTGCCAGCCACCTTTTTGTAGTTCAATTGGATTTTCATTTTCAGGATCAAACGTTATAATTACTTCGGTTTGGTTGTTGATGTTTTTAAACCTGACTTCAGCAATACGATCGTCGAATGCATATGTAAAATTTTCGCCATCTACAATGGAAGTATATATTGCTTCAAAGTCAAAACCAAAACTGCCATCTCTAGCTTCCATTCTGGCATTGAATATTCCTCCAATTTTTAAGTCGTTAGCTGCTCGTGGGCAATGCCAGCTCGGATCGGCAAAATTCCAATTAACAATATGTTCCGGCTTTGTGTAATAGTCCCAAACCTTTTTTCTGTCCGCAGAAATAATTGTGTGAACGGTGATCTTTTCAGTGGTCATATTTTTTAAATTTTATAGTTCCGGTTTTCATTTATGTCTTGTTAAATTTTGAAATAACATTGAATAGTCATTTTTTTATAGCCGGTGTTTTCTTTCACCCAAAATCTCTTCATCATTAAAAAGGATGATGTTTACTGTTTTGTGAATGTAAATAATCATATTTTCCAGGCCAATAAAATCAATCATTTACATCAGGCATAAACTATTTCAATGCTAAAATAGTAGTATTCTGCATAACAGACAATTAATGATGGAAAATGATCTGTTCTAAGTATTTTTCTACTTCAATTATAAATAACCTTTACGGTACATAAGATGAGCGTTTTAGGGAAGAAGATTTCGTAAATCAGGTTAGAAACTACCCATTTTCATAATTATTAAAGGTTATTTTTTATAAGCCCAAAGCCTTGTAGATGAAATGTAGAGCACTATGCTTAATAATTGGTGTGAGTAGGGTAGCCCACATTCTTCTTGAAACATATGATTTATAAGTCATAGAAAGGGTATTCAAAGCTCCTGATAAAAACATTTGTCAGGGGCTTTTGTATTTATTTGATTTTCTGCAATGTTCTTGTATAGTTTATCACTACCATTTCGTTGATGCGTTTGTAGAAACGTGGATATCAGAATATACTCGACTATTACTTTAAAGTTGTGCCACTTCCGATAGCTATTGGAATTAACGAACCGATGTATGCGGGACCCATATGTACAGTGATGTATGCATATGTGGTTGGTTTTTTAATGGCATGCATAAGCTCACTATGTTCTGTTGAGAGGCGCACCTCGTCAGGTAACACTCGCGAGGCCGTCAACTCAAATGGCGGTTTGTGTTTCTCTTCAACTCCCAACCCCGGCAACAACCTTATTCATAAGTGTCGATACTGCGCACCTGTAAAAAAAAGCCAATGCTATCGCAACAATAGTAATAATGAAAATACTGCGTCTTCCAGGATTAGACTATATCATCATTTAGTTGCATTATTTATGAACTATATATGCCGCTACTTTTCCATATACAAAAGACCGGTCATTCTCGTACAACTTCCTGCTAAGCGATAGATCTTTTTCAATTGAAGTCTGCAGGTCTTCCGGTACTTCCCTCGATATCATCAGATTTCTAAAAATAACTCGTGCACCGTCTTTTGCAGTTCTGTTAACTGCAGTAAACAAGGAATGGGTTTCCTTTTCACTCATCAATTCGCAAATATTTGATAAGGCAAAACAATCTATAGATTGATCTGGCATTGTATCAATCCATTGTTGCGCTTCATCTGTAATAATTTTAATTCTTTCGATCCTCGATTTTATAGTTTCATAATGCTCTTCTCTTAAATAAGCCGGCACTTCATTCAGATTCCTATACTTGCCGAAAAGATAAAGAGATAAAAAATAATTATTCTCAATGGGGATATCCCTGAATGCTTTCCTTGAACGGTTATAAAAACTGTCGGCAAAGGACTTGCTGCCATC
>JANOBN010000407.1:0-7845 GCA_031411675.1 Bacteroidota bacterium
AACGCAAACATTCTACAGGCTGGTTTTCCTTGTATCAGTACATCAGCACAGATGAAGAAGAATTTTACCTTATAGCCAACAGGGGCAATCACACCTGGTTTGTACCGGAACAAAAGCATATTGATTTTTTTCTGGTTTTGAGAAATCGTTCCCCTTTTACCGATACCGAAGTCATTTGCAGGAAGCTTCGTGATATCCCTATAATCAACAGTGTAATACCGTTAGAAGTGGCATCGCTGAAGAGTGCTGACAACTTTTTATATATTGAACCTGACAACTCTATTTTATAAGATCCTCCTCCCCCGTTGTACTTTGTAGTAAATTCGCGCCTTCCTTGTTAAAATAAAATATGATTTACCGATTTAATAAAACAAAAATTATTGCCACCATTGGGCCTGCCAGCACCAACAAGCCCGTTTTAGAAAAAATGATACTTGCCGGTGTAGATGTTTGCCGTATCAACAGTTCACATGGCGATCATGAAATGATGAAAACCATTGTAGAGAATGTAAGGGAGTTGAATAAAGAATTAAAGACACATGTTGCTATTCTTTTTGACCTTCAGGGCCCTAAACTTCGGATTGGTGATATTGAAAACGGCGAATTTCTTTTGAAAGAAGGTAGCAGTATAATTCTAACCACTAAAGAATGTAATGGTACTTTCGAAAAAATATCTATCCGTTACCCTCAATTTTACAAAGATGTTCAAGTTGGCGAGAAAGTACTTATTGACGATGGCAAGCTGGAGTTAATTGTAACTGACATTATTGATGAAGAGGTGATTGCAACGGTAACACATGGCGGTGTCTTATCTTCCAGAAAGGGAGTAAACCTTCCAAATACGAACATTACCTTGCCCAGTTTAACAGAAAAAGACAGGGTCGATCTTGATTTTGCTTTGGAAAACGGAATTGAATGGATCGGGCTTTCTTTCGTAAGGCGTCCAAAGGATGTGCTGGAGTTAAAAGATATCATCAGCAAATCCGGCAAGATGTGTCGTGTTATTGCCAAAATTGAGAAACCGGAAGCGGTAAAGTATATTGATGAAATTATTAATGTAAGTGACGGAATAATGGTTGCCCGGGGTGACCTGGGTGTTGAAATGCCATTTGAGAAAGTACCCACGATACAAAAGACCATTGTGAAAAAATGCAATAAAGCATCTAAGCCGGTAATAATTGCTACTCAGATGATGGAAAGCATGATTACGAACTTTCGTCCAACGCGTGCAGAAGCCAATGACGTAGGTAATGCCGTATTTGACGGTGCTGATGCCCTTATGCTTAGTGCGGAAACATCGGTAGGTAAATTTCCGGAAGGGACCGTTGCTTCTATGCAAAAAATCATCAGTGAAGTGGAACAACTCGACGAAATATATTACCGGGAAACGCCACCTTCCACCTATCGGCCACATGTGTCAGAATCCATTTGTTATACTGCCTGTACGCTTGCCCGTCAAACCGATGCAAGGGCTATTGTGGCCATGACACATTCAGGAGGAACGGCATTTAAAATTTCTTCCCACCGTCCTAAAGCAAACATTTATATTTTTACCGATAACCAATCGTTATTAAATACACTCAGCCTATTATGGGGAGTACGGGTGTTTTATTACGACAAATATGAAAGCACCGATATCACCATACGTGACGTGATCGATTTCATGAAGGAGGGTCAGCTTGTTGATACAGGAGACTATGTTATACATGTTGCCAGCACTCCACTTCATGAAAGGACTACAGCAAACACTATTAAATTATCCATAATTGATTAACAGCAAATAATATATATATATGAATTTAGCTTTATTCACTGAAATTTGTACCACACCAGGCGCACCGGGCTATGAAGACCGTATCAGAGAAGTAGTATTACGCGAAGTAAAGCCACTTGTTGATGACGTAAGTGTTGACAATATGGGAAATGTTATTGCAGTGAAACGTGGCAAATCAGAGAAACGCGTGATGGCTGCAGCTCACATGGATGAGATTGGTTTTATGGTTACGCATATTGACGATAAAGGATTTTTACGTTTCCATAACCTCGGCGGATTTGATCCAAAGACTCTTACTGCACAACGGGTAATTGTGCATGGGAAAAAAGATATTGTTGGTGTGATGGGATCAAAACCAATACATCTGATGACAGCCGATGAAAGAAATAAAGTAGCATTGCTGCAAGATTATTTTATTGATCTTGGAATGCCGAAAAGCGAAGTGGAAAAATATATATCCATTGGTAACCCGGTAACGCGTCAACGTGAAATGATTGAAATGGGTAATTGCATTAATTGTAAGTCTATTGATAATCGTGTTTCTGTTTTTGTTTTATTGGAAGCTTTAAGAAATATGGAAAAGCCTCCTTATGATTTTTATGCAGTTTTTACTGTTCAGGAGGAAGTTGGCTTGCGCGGTGCATCAGTTGCTGCGCATCATATAGAACCACATTTTGGTTTTGGGTTAGATACCACTATTGCTTTTGACACCCCAGGTGCACAGGCACATGAGCAGGTGACGACTCTTGGCGGTGGTGCAGGAATAAAAATTATGGATGCTTCCACTATTTGTGACCCACGTATGATCAGTTTTATGAAAGATGTGGCTGAGCGTCATAAAATAAAATGGCAGGCTGAAATTTTACCCGCCGGAGGTACAGATACTGCCGGTGTGCAAAGAATGGGCAAAACCGGTGCAATTGCCGGAGCTATCTCTATTCCCACCCGTCACATTCATCAAACTATAGAAATGGCCGATAAAAGCGATATTCAGGGGTGTATTGATCTCCTTAAACATTGTGTAAATGAGTTGGATAAGGGAAAATGGTAGTTAAAACTGTTAATTAGTTTTTATTACCGATTTTATTTGATTTTTCGCTTTTTTTTCATGTAATTTGATTGCCCAATATTTGAAAAGGTAAATATTGCCAAAAACTCAAATATTCAGGCCTTTAAATCCCAAAACTTAAAGCCTTTGCAGAGAACTCTTCCTGTCTTTTTTATTATTGTAATCCTGATTGCTTTTGTTGCGATGTCACCTGCAAAAAAAGAGGAGTCGAGGACGCATCATACCCCTGAGGAAATAGCACGTTTTCAGCTTGCTTTCCCCCCACTGGATACCGGACAGTATTTTCACAAACCGGAAGCATGCCAGGGTTGCCATGGTTTCGATTCGCTGGGATTAGCAAATGTTGATGCCAACGGACATGATATAAATTTATACGACGACTGGCAAACATCAATGATGGCACTTTCAGCAGTTGATCCTTTGTGGAGAGCTAAAGTAAGTCATGAAATACAAGTAAATCCGGGACACAGCAACGAATTGCAGACACTTTGTACTTCCTGCCATGCACCAATGGGTAATTATACTGCAAAATATCATGGTCAGCCACACTACACATTGAATGACTTATCAACTGATACATTAGGCCTTGCCGGAGTAGCCTGTATGGGATGTCACTCCATCGGAACTATCGGACTTGGGTCTTTGTTCACAGGTAATATTCCATACGACACCAACCATGTTGCTTACGGCCCATTTGATAACCCAATGACAGGACCGATGCAACTTTATGTGGGTCTTACACCAACAAAAAGCGATCATGTAAGTGAAGGAAGAATGTGTTCCAGTTGCCATACTCTCATCACAGAAGCAGTAGATCTTTCCGGCAATCCTACAGGATCAATATTTGTTGAACAAGCTACTTTTCATGAGTGGGAGAACTCCAGTTATCCTGCATCAGAAATTACGTGTCAGTCATGCCACATGCCGCAAATACAAGACCCGATACAAATTGCCAATGGTCAAACCGGACTCCAGAGTCGTTCACCATTTAATCTGCACTCTTTTGCCGGGGCAAATTCCTTTATGGTAAATCTTATCAAAACAAATAAAAACAGTCTTGGTGTAAATGCTCCTGATGCAAATTTTGATTCTACATTAGTGGCAATAAACAAACAACTCACTAAGAATTCCGTGAATGTTACTTTACAGCTCGATAGCATAACACCTGACACTGCCTTCATCAGTACTACCATTTTAAATAAAGTGGGACATAAATTCCCAAGCGGTTATCCTTCCAGAAGAGCGGTATTACAAATGATTGTTCAGAAGCCGAATGGCGATACCCTTTTCTCCTCCGGAACATTTAATTCATCTATGGAAGTTGTAGGATTAAATAGTACTTATGAACCACACTACAATATCATCAACAATCAGGGTCAGGTGCAGATTTATGAATTGGTGATGGGTGATGTAAACGGAGATAAAACTACAGTGCTGGAAAGAGGATTTACTGCATTAAAAGATAATAGAATTCCACCTTTAGGATTCAGCACCACACATTCTACTTATGATACCTGTGCAATTGCCGGAGATGCGCTTACAGATTCCGATTTTAATCACATCAATAGTGTGGAAGGAAGTGGAACGGATGTAGTACATTATCATATTCCACTAAATAATTATACAGGAACATTCAATGTGTCCGCTTCATTATTTTATCAGACTTTACCTCCCTCCTTTCTAAATGAAATGATGAATTATCAGTCGGCTGAAATTGATTCCTTTATGTCCTATTACAGTACTGCTGACAAGTCAGTAATTTTAACAGGCAACGACACTTTACAAAATATTGTGGTCCCTGTTGGCATTTATCAAAATAATAAACTGGCTTCGTTTTCGGCTTACCCAACCTATTCCACCAATGGTATTATTTATTTATCAGGTCTGCCTCAAGGAACATCTGATTTAAAAATATATAGTCAGGATGGGCGGTTAATTAAGTATTATGAAATAAGTGCAAAAAATTTAATCACAGAAATAACACTTCCCGCAACAACAGGAATTTATTATGTTAGTCTTAGGAATGCGGGAAGCATCAAAACAATTAAAATAATTCGTCAATAAAAAAGAGTAACCAAAATCATAATTGAATAAAAACCAAATTTAAAAATCTATCAAATGAAAAAACAATTCTACGCAAAGCTGCTTGTATCATTACTGGTGCTGATTTATGTGCCGGCAATGTCACAGGTATCATTTAAAAACGCCAACATAAAATTGGTGACTCCTGGTGTGCACAGCGGCTGCCCGGTTACAATTACTGACTGGAACGGTGACGGACTGGACGACATTATCAGACTTGATGATGGGCGTTACTGTTCTGTAGAAGTACAACAAACCAATCAAATGTACCTTTCGGTTTCACTTGGTGATTTTGGCGGTGGTGCATGGGCTATGACCGTTGCTGATGTTGATCATAATGGTTACAAAGATGTATTGGCTGATGGAAGTAACGGTATTGGAATACTGAAAACCAATAACTCAGGAACGGGAGCAACTATGGTATGGCTTCCTGCTTCTACATGGTTTCTGCAAAATGCAACCTTTGGCGATTTTAATAACGATGGCTGGATAGATATTTTTGGTTGTGATGATAATGCTCCGAGTCATATATTTTTAAATGATGGTGCAGGAAATTTTGCTGAATCAACAATCATTAATTTTGATGTAACTCCGGGACAGAATATCGGTACATCTAATGATGATTCCGGTAACTATGGTAGTGTATGGACAGACTTTGATAATGATGGTGATATGGATTTATATATAGCAAAATGCCGTCAGATAACCGGTGGTCCGACTGATCCAAGAAGAATTGATGTTTTGTTTGTGAACGATGGCAGTAACAACTATACCAACATGGCATCCACCTATGGTGTTGCAGTTGGATGGCAGACGTGGACTGCAAGTTTTGGTGATCTTAACAATGATGGTGACCTTGATTTGTTACTTACTAATCATGATCATGAAAGTCAGATCTGGGAAAATGACGGAACAGGACATTACACTGATATCACTGCAACAACCGGCTTTGATATTACTGACATAACACCTATTGAAAGTACCATTGCAGATTTTAACAATGATGGTTTCAATGACTTGTTTATTACCGGAAGTGATTCCCGTTTTTATCTTAACAATGGTAACATGACCTTCACTAAAATTGAAAATTTATTCAATAACAACAATATGGAATCGTTTGCTGTTGGTGATTTAAATCATGATGGTGCAATAGATGTTTATGCAAGTTATGCAACTATTTACACCAATCCTTCAAACATTGATGACGTAATTTGGCTGAATGAAAAAAACTCCAATCATTTTATCACACTTGCATTAAAAGGAACTGTTTCCAATATCGGTGCAATTGGTGCACGTGCAATGGTATATAGTTCTCTGGGCACACAATTAGGTGAAGTGAGAGCCGGTGAAAGTTATGGTACCTGTAATTCTTCTCAATTACATTTTGGTTTAGGCTCTTTAACATCAATTGATTCCATAGTTGTTCGCTGGCCATCAGGATTAACACAAACAATTGTTACTCCTGTTGTTGATCAGTTCCTGACTATTGTTGAAGGTGATTGCGTTTCTCCGAATTCTGCAGTTACTGCATCCGGACCACTGGTTATTTGTCCGGGCCAGAATGTGGTATTAACTGCACCTGCGGGCTATACTTACTTATGGTCTGACGGATCAACCGGTCAAACATTAACAGTAAATACTACAGGTGAATATGCTGTACAGATAATTGAAGCAGGTAATAATTGTGTTGGAATTTCTCCTACAATCAGCCTTATAAATGGCCCAAATGAAACACCGGTAATTGCGGCAACTTCTGCTCAGGAGTTTTGTGATGGAGAATCAGTTGATTTAGTAGGTCCCGCAGGAGCAATATCTTACACATGGAGCGATGGAAGTACTACACAGAACATTAATGTAACAGCCAGTGGTACGTATTCATTAACCATTCAGGGAGTTTGTCAGTTATGGTCTTCCAATGCAATAAATGTTACGGTTCACACTCCGGTTGCTCCAACTGCATCAGGAGTTACCTTACCATCAGCAGGCAGTACTACCTTAAATGCAACAGGAAACAACATTACCTGGTATGATGCAATAACAGCCGGAAATGTTGTAGGTACCGGCAATTCGTTTATTACACCGGTTCTTAACAACACCACTACTTATTATGTTGAGTCAGCAGAGCTTTACACAAAAATTGATAAAACAGGTATTCCTTATGCCCCAAATACATACAGTGGAACTACTACCAATGCACTTATGAATTTCAGTGCAACATCAAACTGCACATTAAATTCCGTAAAAGTTTATACTGACATTGCAGGTGACCGTCTGATTGAGCTTCGTGATGCTTCTACAAATGCATTAGTTAATTCGTTAACAGTAAACATCCAGCCTGATTCACAGGTGATAAGTTTAAACTTCCCATTAACAGCAGGCACCAATTATACATTGGGTACCAACGGTTCAGTAAATCAAGTTATCCCGGGTTGGGGTAATGTTTCTCCCCGTTTAAAACGTAATAACGGAGGTGTAAACTACCCATATACTGTTCCAAATGTAATTAGCATAACAGGTTCAAATCAGGGAGCTAATTTTTATTATTACTTCTATGACTGGGAAGTTTCAGCAGACAATTCATGTCCAAGTCCTCGTCAGCCGGTAACAGTAACTATTGCTACAGGAATCACTGAACTTGCTGCAGCCGGAATACAGGTTTATCCAAATCCGGCATCAGAAGTATTACACATTGACATGAATACAGCTTCAGAATACCAAATCAGTATTACTGATCTTTCCGGTAGAATTATCAGAAATGAAATTCTTACTAAGTCGGGTATAATTGCATTAAATGGATTGGCAGCGGGTATTTATAACCTTCGCCTTCAAAACAACAATCAGTTATTAAATGCTAAAATTGTTGTTCAATAAGTTTTAGATTATCTTATAAATAAAAAAGCCTCCTTCACGGAGGCTTTTT
>JANOBN010000408.1:0-4755 GCA_031411675.1 Bacteroidota bacterium
CAATTGCGGGCTGCTTTTCATTGCAATTGCTGAAACCGTTTTTACGGTGCTTCCCGAGAGATAAATACAAGTGTCAATAAAATGACAAACTTCACCAATAATCCGACCTCCGCCTGTTTCTAAATCCTGTACCCAATGATCAGGTGGAATAGTGCCGGAGTTAATACGATAATGAATTGCGCAGGGTACTGCAGGGTCCAATGATGTTTTTAACTGCTGAATAAAAGGGGAGAAACGACGGTTAAATCCAACCATGACGATTGACTTACCTTCCTTATATATATCTTTTAATTCTTCTAATTCTTCCGGATGAAGGCATAATGGTTTCTCAACAAAAACATGCTTACCTTTTTCAATAGATTTCTTTACATACTCATAATGACTGTCATGTCGGGTAGCAACAAAAATGGTGTTGATGGATGCATCATTCAGCACTTCATCAGCAGAGGCGGCACAATAGGAAAATTGATATTTATCCGCCATATTGCGGGAGTTATTGGGTCGTGCCGTAGCAATGCCAATAAAATTTATCTGATTCTTTAAAGCAGGAAGCATTACATTCTGGGCAAAGGATCCAGCTCCTATAAAACCGGCATTCACTTCTCCTGCTTTTGCTTTTTTCTCAGCAATTGTTATAGTGCTTTTTACCGCTTTTTTAATATCATATTGTAAAATAATACCTGCAAATGCATCTGATTTATCCAATATCATCTGATAAGCATCCGAAGCTTTTTCAAAACTAAAAGTATGCGTAATCACCTGCTGCATGCTAATGCGATTTTCGGAAAGCAGATCCACAAAAGCCTGCATATTTCTGTTTTCTGTCCAGCGAACATAGGCTTGTGGATAGTCAATTCCTTTTTCTTCGTACTCAGCATCATATCTTCCCGGACCGTAGGAACTTGACATACGCAAATCCAACTCTTTTATATAATAATTTTTACGGGCAAATCCTGTCGGTACAGCTCCTACAATAATCACTTTCCCTTTTTTCCTGCAAATAATTCCTGCAAAATCAACAGGATCAGTTGAACTGGTTCCCGCTGTAATAATAACTGCATCAGCACCGAATCCATTGGTTTCAATATTTATTATTGCTTCCAGATCATCCCGGTTTCTGTTATAAACAGCATTGTTTGATCTGGATGCCAACTCCACTTGTTTATCATCTACATCCACACCAATTGCTTTTACTCCCGATGCATTTAGCAACTGTAAAGTAAGTTGTCCAACCACGCCTAATCCAATCACCACACAACTTTCACCTAAGCGAAGGTCGGCCTGACGTATTCCTTGTAATGCAATAGCACCGATGGTGGTAAATGCAGCTTCCTGAACAGGTACATGTCTCGGTACTTTGGCACACAGGTTAACGGGTACTGCAACCACTTCTGCATGCACAGCACCTGATCCGCCGCAGGCAACTATATCTCCCGGACTAATGTCTGTAATTCCGGCAGCAACAGCAATCACTTCTCCTGCACAACTGTAGCCAAGTGCACTTGGGGCTTCCAGTTTATTCATCACCATTTTATAGGTGGCAAGAAATCCCACAGTACGCGCACTTTGCAATACTTTTTTTAATTCTTCTTTGCGGGCTCGTGCTTTACCGATATAACCTAAACGTGCATCTTTTATCGTTTTACCTTCTGTACCGGCACTGATAACGGAAAAATGATTACGTACCAGCACACACCCCGGAGATAAAGCGGGAAATGGCACTTCCAGCAATTGCATAGTACCATCCTTCAGACTTTGTGTAAGCTGTTCCATAATTTAGACTTTCAACACGTGTTCAAATGTAGATACTAATCGGTTAACCATTTTTTCTTCAGTGAAAGAATTGAGATAATGTATACGGCTTTCACGGGCCATTCGTTGCCTTAAATCAGGGTTATTTATAAGCTCCGCCAGCCTTTCAGCTATTTCAGCGGGTGCCACGGAAGGCACTATAAAGCCATTTTTATTATGGATCACCGACTCAATAATAGCTCCCTGATCGGTGCTGATGACGGGAAGACCGGCCGCCAGAGCCTCCACAATAACCCAGGGATGACCCTCCGGTTCACGGGGTGGAAATACGAAAATATCCGATTCTGCAAGAAAACGAAGCTTTTCGCTGCTGACTTCCGGCGGATGAATGGTAACATTTAGCCTATGATCTTTAATAAGCTGCAAACAGAACGATTTAGTACTTTCCTTTCTCCAGGTACCGATAATGTTCAAATGGTATTTATCCTTCCATTCCTCCGGCAGTAATACTATCGCTTGTAATACATCTTCTATGCCTTTTGAGGATTGCAGGTTAGCCAAATAAAGTAACTGCACTTTGTCCTCATCTTTAGTGACAGTTGGAATTATATAATCAGCACCATTAGGTACAACATATATATTCTCATCATTAAAATAAGGTTGAAATATATAGCGTAAGTTATTGCCAAGAACAATTATACCCCTGCATCGTTTCAATGTTTTTTTTACAAACCAACTGGTAAATACTGATGTCTGATCAATCCATTTTTTAAAGTTACTTCCTCTTAAATGCAGTAACGTTTTTGCTCCTGAAAATGAAGCCATCCAGATAAAAACGGCATCTTTTAAAAATCCTGTTGTAGTTTGGCTAATGGGTATCCAAACAATTTCCGGTTTATTTTTTTTTAACAAACGATGCATATTCCGGTATATCGCAAGATTACGCTTCAGTTTTTTGAAGCTCCATTCGCCTAACTCTTTTAAATCATCATACGCTTTAGTATCGAGATGTATTAATGTATAGGATTTGTTTAAAGAGGACTTCAGAATTATTTCAGTAGCAATCGATGGTCCCATATAGGGAGGAGGAAGTTTACCAAGAAGAAGTACAACCGGCTTTTTCATTGATTATTGGAGTCGGTTGGATGGGAGCAATGCGTAAGAAAAGATGGGGAATGTTATGTATAAAAAGGGAGCATACAACAAAGGTATTGTACTTACTGACCATAGCATTAGGGAAGCAATGGCTCCTAAAAGCAGGAATTTCTCGGGCATGTTTAACCGGAAGTAGTTCATCCCGACAAAGAGCAGGAATAAAATATAAAAGGTGAGTCCAATAAAACCGGTAAGAAATAATAGCCGCACATAGTCACTGTGCATTCCGGCACCAATCATAATTACTGTTTCATCAAAATTACTGGTTGCAACACCAATGAAGTGATTTATTGCAGGCATCTGTTCCCATACTTCAAAATAGCGTTCCCATCGTGACATTCTTCCGTTAAATGCAGCAGAGTCATCAACTTCCCCATCTGCAACTTTAATTTCTTTGGCAATGAGGGGTTCAATTTGTGCTTTATAAAGATCTTCTGCAAAAAATGGGAGCACCATTGCCAATAAAACAATAACAAAGAATATCCCTTTCAGATTACGCATATTATGCATCATCAGCAGCAACAGTAAAGTCAGTGCAACCGACCATGTAGAAACGTGTTTGATTTGAGTAAGGCCATAAACGACAAAGGCAAAAATAAACAGCATATGCCATGGCTTGATAACAAAGCGAAAACGGCCATACACATTTTTAAGAAAGAAATACCCGGTGACCAGAAAAACCCCTACTATATATACGGCGTAATTCATTATATCACCATAACCTCCTCTGATCCTGGACCCGCCTCCCCGGCCTTCTCCGATATACTGAATAGCAATTGGGTTCCATGCCTCTGAAACCATCATGCCCATTGGGAAAAAGCTGGAAATTAAAAAAGCCATTAAGATGCCGTGCAGATCCTGAGTAGATTGAACAAACCTTCTTGAATAGGCATATAGTAAAACAGGTGTAGAGTATTTAATAAGGTCACCTAATGCTACTACAGAAAGGTCGATTGCGTAAAAGATAAAGCAATTAAATACAAGGAATGCAGAAAATACATTCCATGGAAAATCAATAGATGAAGGATATTTCTTTGGAAATTTCTTGGAATTAAAACTGGCAAATATGCAAACAGGGGTTAGAACTCCCACAATATATAAAGGCGATGCCAATGCTGAAATTTCTTTCAGTTCATAAAAATTATCGAGAATAGGCCGGATAATAATCAGAACAAGATACCACTTTTTGGTACCATGCAAAGTCTTAAACCACTTCCACCAGTCTTTAAATGTCATTGCTTTTTGTTATTGCAAAAGTACCTAACAGTAAAGGTGAATCATGTTGTAACCTGAAATATTATTCAGAAAGTTTTACCGCATTAACGAACCCTTTTGCTGAAATTGCTACTGTAGCATTATTGCGGATAAAGTTTCCGGCAGCTATACCTACTTCTGATGCTTTTTGGGGATCATCAAGAAGGCCGGTGATGATCTTCACCACTTCCTCCGGATTTTCATAATCAGCAATGAAACCGTTTTCGCCATGTTTAATAAGATCTTGCACCGCACCGGCATTTTTGGATGCAATGCAAGGTAAATCCGCTGCCATTGCTTCATTTAATGTCAATCCCCATATATCGAAGTTCGTTTGAAACAGGAAAATACTGCTTTTTGCCAGATACGCAGGCAGTTCATTCTTCTGTTTAAAACCATGAAATAATACGAAGTTCTGCAAATTATGTTGCCTGACATATGCCTCCAACATGGCTTTATCACTGCCGTCGCCAATGATGTCCAGGCAAAAGTTATTTCCTATAAGGGATAATTGGCGGACTACCTCTAGAAGTGATATTATTTTTTTTCTGGGCACCAGATATCCTGTAAAGGTCAGGTGATGCTTCCCGTCAT
>JANOBN010000409.1:0-3472 GCA_031411675.1 Bacteroidota bacterium
TAAAAACCCTGAAGCAAGAACTACCGCCGAACCACCGCCTAAACCGGTTAGATTGGCTGCAAAACTTGCGACAATTGTTGAATTATTATTGCCCGGTGTTATGTTTAAAGTATAAGCAGCAGGCGGAACACTTAAGTAAGGTGTTATATTGCTGTATGAAGCATTGTCAACAATAATATTGGTGCCGGCAAGTACATCAACTGTTGGAGCATCTGATGAACCGTGAACCACACGGAAATCAACATCACCGGCATTGATGGCCTGTTCACGCATTTGGTCCTGCAGGAATAATGTAAATGCAGTTGACTGTGCATCAGGATTTACAGCGAAGCTGGCAGGATTTAATACACCATTTGCTACAGCAATGTAAGTGTTTCCATTCTGTAATGTTACTGCAAAGTTCTTTAATGTATCATTTACAGAAGCACTATTTCCACCTGCAACACCTATGTTTAATACTACATCAGCAGGGACATCAATATATGGAGTAGCTGTTCTGAAAGCAAAATTGTCTAATAATTTTGTTCCATTTACATATACATCAACAGAAGCAGCAGCCGGATCCGCAGCATTATGTATTACTTGCAGACGTGCAGCGCTTGTAGCAGGAAATGCTACTACCGTTCCATTTGCCAATGCAGCAAATAAGCCGAATGCAGGGCCGTTTTGATTAGTTGCAGGGTTTAAGAATCCTGAAGCAAACACAACAGCGCTACCACCAGCAAGTGAAGATAAATCAGCACGGAAGGAAGCAACAATCGGAGAACCTGCAGCCGGGGTAACATCTAATATATAATTGGAAGGCGGTACACTTAAGTAACCTGTTATCGCTCCGTATGATGCATTGTCAACTAATGTAGCAACATTTCGTGCAATTACATCAACAGTTGGAGCATCAGAAGCACCATGAATAGCACGGAAGTCTACATCACCGGCATTGATGGCCTGCTCACGCATTTGGTCCTGCAGGAATAATGTAAATGCAGTTGATTGTGCATCAGGATTTGCTGCGAAGTTTGCTGGATTTAGTACTCCGTTAGCAACCGCTATGTAACTGTTTCCGTTCTGTAAGGTTACTGCAAAGTTCTTTAATGTATCATTTACGGAAACACTGTTACCACCTGCAACACCAATGTTTAACACAACATCAGCAGGTACATCAATAAAAGGAGTTGCTGTTCTGAAAGCAAAATTGTCTAATAATTTTGTTCCGTTAACATACACATCAACAGAAGCAGCTGCAGGATCAGCAGCATTATGTATTACCTGCAAACGTGCAGTGCTAACAGCAGGAAACGTTACTACCGTTCCATTTGCAAGAGCAGCAAACAGACCAAATGCAGGGCCGTTCTGGTTGGTTGCCGGATTTAAGAATCCTGAAGCAAACACAACAGCGCTACCACCACCAAGTGTTGTTAAATCAGCCTGGAAGGAAGCAACTATAGGTGAACCTGCAGCAGGTGTTACATCTAATATGTAATTGGAAGCCGGTACAGTTACATAACCGGTAATGGCACCATATATAGCATCATTTACTAAAGTTGCAACATTTCTTGCTATTACATCAACACCCGGTGCGTCTGATGCACCATGTACAGCCACAAAATCAACATCTGACATACCGGTTGACATGTTTCTTATATTATCCTGCAGGAATAATGTAAATGCTGTTGACTGTGCTTCCGGATTTGGAGCAAAGTTGGCAGGATTTAAAACACCGTTTGCAATTGCAATATAACGATGGCCGCTAACTAAAGTAACCTGAAAGTTTTTCAGTGTGTCGGAAACTGACATACTATTTCCTGCTGCAACACCTATGTTTAATTGTACACCGGCTGGAACTGTTAGAAAGGAAGTTGCTGTGCGAAATCCAAAATTATTTAAGGTTAGTGCACCGTTAACATAAACATCAACTGAAGCGGCAGCCGGATCAGCAGCGTTGTGAATTACTTGCAGCTCTGCAGTTTGCGCATTTGCAACATTGCTCAGGAAAACTCCTGATGCAATCAGAGAAAGGAGGGAGTGGAGAATTTTTTTCATTTGTTTAAGAAATTTGATTTGAGTTTTAAAAAGATTGTTTAAATATTATGGTGCAAACCTAAACACAAAAAATTGATTTTGTTTAAATATTTTGTTTAAAATATGAACAAAAGTCATAAAATACTGATATTCAATAAATAAAATTATAAATAAGCCTTAGTTATATATCAAGTATGAATTTATTCTTGGTTAAAACATCAAAGGTTTCTGGAAAGCATGGATCAGGTAATACTGATTGTTACGATATTAAATATCAGATAATCAATTAATAAGGGATTATTAAAACTTGTATTTTTAGTTCCAAAATTATATTCTGACCAATAAATGACAAAGAAATCAGATCGCTTGAGTTTTCAATATGTTTAAGTATTATTGCAAAATATTAGACAGTATGAATTTATTCACAATATCAGATCTGGAGCAATTTTCAGGCATTAAGGCCCATACGATACGTATTTGGGAGAAGCGTTACAATGCGCTGCAGCCCGATAGGTCGGATGGAAATACCCGTTATTATGATAATACCCAGCTAAAAAGACTTTTAAAAATAGTAAGCTTAACAGATCTAGGACATAAAGTATCTGAAATTTGTGCATTGGATGAAGCAAGTCTCAACACATTGCTGGAGGAGACTTTGAGTAAAGTGATGTCGGAGGAGGAGGCCTATGATTATTTTATCATGCAGATTATTTCTTCAGGCATTGAGTTTAATGAAGCACAGTTTGAGAAATTGTTTTCAAATTGCATATTAAGATTTGGTCTGAAAGAAACATATATACATATTATTTATCCTGTTTTAGTTCGTACCGGATTACTTTGGATAAGAGACTCCCTGCTTCCTGTACAGGAACATTTTTTTACCAACCTGATAAGGCAAAAATTACTGGTTGCTATTGATGCATTGCCACCGGAAAAATCTTTATCAGAGTCATGGGTACTTTTTCTTCCCGAAAATGAGTTTCATGAAATCGGATTGATCTTTGCCCATTACATGATTCGCCAGGCGGGAAAGAAGGTAATATATATAGGAGCCAATGTTCCTCTGGAATCATTGCGACATGCAGTGACTGCAATAAAGCCTTCACATCTTTTATTTTTTATGGTACATTACAATATGCCGGAAGAATCACAAAGATATCTGGATATGCTGGGTGAAAGTTTTAAGGACACCAAGATTTATCTGTCCGGAAACCAGAAGTTGATAGATCAGCTTAAAATAGCACAGCAGATGAAATGGGTGAGAACAGTTGTTGAACTTCAAAATGCAATATCAATATAACAGAATAATAGAATTATTTTTAGAATATTGATTTCCATTTTATTTAATGTGCATCACTTGTGATTGTAACTTTTAACAGTTTATAATAAAAATTATTTACCTAAATAGAGTATCATAATTTATTTTAATAATTCTATAATTTTAAAACCGGTA
>JANOBN010000410.1:0-7175 GCA_031411675.1 Bacteroidota bacterium
GCTTTTTCTTTAATTTGTCTTACACGTTCACGGGTCAGATCAAATTTTTCTCCGATCTCTTCCAAAGTAAAAGCATAACCTGTAGGTCCGATGCCAAAAAATAATTTCACAACTTCCCGTTCGCGGTCAGTCAATGTGCTCAATGAACGTTCAATTTCTTTTTTTAATGACTCATCCATTAAATGAACATCTGCGCGGGGAGATTCAGCATTTTCAATAACATCATATAGGGTGTTTTCTTCCCCTTGTACAAATGGTGCATCCATGCTGATATGCTTTCCGGAAACACGCATTGCATCAGCAATCTTTTCAATCGGGAGCTCTACAATAGCAGCAATTTCTGCCTGTGATGGTTCGCGTTCAAATTCTTGTTCCAGCTTGCTGAATGCTTTATTAATTCTGCTAAGTGATCCAACCTGATTCAATGGTAAACGTACAATCCTTGATTGTTCGGCAACGGCTTGTAAAATACTCTGACGAATCCACCAAACTGCATAAGAGATAAATTTAAATCCTCTTGTCTCATCAAAACGTCGCGCTGCTTTTATTAAGCCGAGGTTGCCTTCATTGATAAGATCCGGAAGACTTAATCCCTGGTTCTGATATTGCTTCGCAACGGAAACAACAAAGCGAAGATTTGCTTTGGTAAGTTTATCAAGTGCCGCCTGGTCGCCTTCCCGAATTAATCTTGCAAGTTTTGCTTCCTCTTCTGCATTAATCATATCCAGCCTGCCTATTTCTGAAAGATATTTTTCCAGAGAGGCGTTTTCTCGGTTGGTAATGCTTTTGGTGATTTTCAGCTGACGCATTGGTGGTGGTTTTATTTATATAAAAAACTTACTGAAAACTATTTTAGGTTATTTCTTCACTTTTCGGTTTATACAAATTTAAACTAATGAATGATCTAATTCAATAAAACAAGGAATTATTTTTTTCATTTAAAACCATTTCAAAGGTTTTTTTGGGGTTTTATGGTATAATTTTGATTGTGCCATAACTTCACCCTGAGAGATTTGGCCAAAAATAAGGGGATGCTCCCGCATCCCCTCAACCAACCAACCTATAAAAACACTACACTTTCTTTACATGCCAAAACCGTAATAGGCACGCATTCCGTTCGGATAGATACCCTCAATGAGTACTCCTCCTTTTTTATTCTGAAGATAAGAAGTCACATCTTCTACAGATTTTACCTTTTTATTGTCGATGCTGGTAATTATAAAACCTTCTTTAATCCCTGCACTGCGCAATTTGCCGGAATTTAAGTCTTTGATTTTTACTCCGCTTTCAATCCCGAGTTTGACCTGCTCCTGAGAGGTAACCGTACTTAGTTCGGCGCCTAGTGCATTTACTAGCTCTGTTTCGTTCTTAGTGACGTTCGTATTGCCCTCTTTATTGCGTAAGGTAACTGTAAAATTCTTTTCATCATTATCTCGGATTACGGTTACAGCAATTTGGTCTCCGGGGCGGTGACGGCCAACTTGTTCCTGAAGTTCCGGAGATGATTTAACGGATACCCCGTTAATTTTTGTGATTATATCACCTTGTTTTAATCCGGCAGAAGAGGCAGCACCGCCATCCGTAAGCCCGTTAACATAAACACCGTTGAGTTTTTTAATAGATTTTTCTTTTGCGAAATCAGAATCAATATCTCTGATACTAACACCGATGAATCCACGTTGAACTGCTCCATATTCAAGAAGGTCATCTACCACTTTTTTAACAATGTTTACCGGAATAGCAAAGGAATAACCTGTGTAGGAACCGGTGCTTGAGGCTATGGCAGCATTAATTCCTACCAGTTCGCCATTCGTATTAACCAATGCACCGCCACTGTTTCCCGGATTAACTGCCGCATCTGTCTGAATAAAAGATTCAATCGGGGGCAGATTCTGATCATCAAGAATGTGAATATTACGGGCTTTAGCACTAACGATACCAGCCGTTACAGTGGAAGTAAGGTTAAAAGGGTTTCCCACGGCAAGCACCCATTCCCCGACTTTTACATTATCAGAATTACCGTAAACGGCAAAAGGAAGCCCTTTTTCATCAATTTTCAATAGCGCCAGATCAGTTGACGGATCTGTACCAATTACTTTAGCGTTATATGTTCTCTTATCATCCATCGTTACTGACACCTCAGACGCCTGGTCAACTACATGATTATTGGTGACAATATATCCATCATCAGAAATGATTACTCCTGAACCGGATGCTTGTTGTTTAGGCATTTGGCTAGGGGATGGTTGTCCGAAGAAAAGTCCTCCGAATGGATCCATGTAAAGATTGCCACCGTTGCTGCGGCTTTCATAGGTTGTTTTAACATGGACTACTGAATTTACCGTCTTTTCCGCCGCATCTGTAAAGTCAAGTGGCATACCCGGTGAAGCAGTATAGCTTGCCAAACGGACCGGCTGTCGTGCGGAAATGGAAATCGTCTGACTCTTGGCAAAGAAGTTGGCATAGATGGCTGCTCCTGTAACACTCGCAGTTAAGGCAATAAGTAGTACTCCCAGATTTCTTTTTAATGTTTTCATATTTATTGATTATTTTTCAAGACTTTCTAACAAGAGTATAATTGGTTACAATGAATACGTCAAAATTAGACCCTAAGTATGAATGGGTATTGAATTTAACACATCGTTAACCCATTAAATGTCAGTTTGGCAATTCTTGAAAAAGTAGATCTTAATTAACTTTAAAAATGACATTATTAATACTGACAGAAATTCTCACTTTAAATAATTATTTTTACGCTGCCTATTATATATGACTGTTACTTTCAGCAAATACCAGGGGACCGGAAATGATTTTGTGATCATTGATCAGATGAAGGGGGCAATTGACTTTTCGAAAGCCCAATTAGCAAAATTATGTGATCGCAGGTTTGGTATCGGGGCGGATGGAGTGATGTTGCTTCGCACTTCAGCGTCTGCTGATTTTCAAATGGTTTATTTTAATGCTGATGGTAATGAGAGTTCGATGTGTGGCAACGGCGGTCGTTGTTTGGTGCATTTTGCGAATGCAGAAGGTTATGTTGGTTTAAAAACTTCTTTCGATGCAGTAGATGGAAAGCATGAGGCTGAAATTATCAGCGGTCAGGATGCCATCATAGCGCTACATATGAATGATGTAAACAAAATAGATGGCTATAGTGATGCACTTTTAATTGATACCGGCTCACCTCATTATGTAAGGTTTGAAAATGATATTGATAATATCGATCTTATAAAGGAAGGACGGGCAATTCGATACAATGATGATTTTAAATCACAAGGTATCAATGTAAACCTGGTCGAGTTGACAAAAAATGGAATATACGTGCGTACGTATGAACGAGGTGTGGAAGATGAAACACTTAGCTGTGGAACCGGAGTTACTGCATCGGTACTTGCAGCCGCTGAAAAAAAAGTTATTGAAGGTGATTCCTGTGAGGTAAAAACAAAGGGTGGATATTTAACAGTTAAATATAAGAAAAGCAACAATATATATACCGACAATTGGCTGATTGGCCCTGCTGTTTGTGTTTTTAGAGGAGAAATTAAGGTATGATAAGAGGGACCTCTGTAATTTTAAGAGCCATGGAGCCACAAGATGTGGATCTTATGATGATTTATGAAAATGATACAGAAATATGGCCGGTAAGTGGAACGCTGGTTCCATATTCGAGATATACGCTGGAGCAATTTTATAAAAATGCAGTACAGGATATATATACAGCAAAGCAACTCCGGCTTGCCATTGAATTGATTAAAGAAGCTCATCGTGGCCAGACAATCGGGTATGTTGATCTTTTTGATTTTGACCCCCAGCAACGCAGAGCCGGAGTAGGGATTCTGGTCGGTGATAAAAAAGAACGCGACAAAGGATACGCAACAGAAGCTTTAAATCTATTGTGTAAATATTCCTTTGATGTGCTCAACATTCATCAATTGTTTTGTCATATCGATTGCACCAATGAAGTAAGTCTGCATCTTTTTGAAAAATGCGGATTTAAAAAATGTGGTTTACTGAAAGACTGGATTTTATATGATGGGGTGTGGCGGGATGTAGTTATGATGCAGATATTAAGACCTAAACCGGTAATATGATGGTCCGGCTTGGCCGATTAGCAGCGGTGCTGTTTTTATTTTCGGTGCTGTTTTTACAATTGTATTGCAGTAACGGTAAAACTCCTGTAACTAAGGAAACATATGCCAGTCTGGATAGTACGATAACCTATGTGGGAATGGAAACTTGCAAAGGATGTCATTTGGATATATATACCACTTATATCCGGACAGGTATGGGGCTGTCAATTGATCATGCATCAATAAAAAAAACATCAGCAGAGTTTGGTAAACATCCTGGTGTATATGATAAATACCGCAATTTAAGTTATCATCCTTTCTGGGCAAAAGACAGTCTTTATTTTCTGGAATACAGAATGCTTGGTAAAGACACTGTTTACAACAGAAAGGAAACAATATCTTATATTGTGGGTTCGGGGCAACATACCAACTCCCATATATATAATGTGAACGGATACCTTTATCAGGCCCCAATGACATTTTATACACAGTCAAAGAAATGGGATCTTCCGCCGGGATTTGAAAATGGTAATAACACTCGCTTTGACCGTATTATCGGATTAGAATGCATGAGTTGTCATAATGCTTATCCGAAACTGGAATTGGGATCAGAGAATAAATATAGTGCAGTGCCTGATGGAATTGATTGCGAAAGATGTCATGGCCCCGGCAGTCGTCATGTTGCTGAAAAGAAGTCAGGAAAACTTATTGATATTTCCGCTGCAATTGATTACTCCATCGTGAATCCGGCAAAACTACCTGTCGAATTGCAGATTGATCTTTGTTCCCGGTGCCACATTCAGGGCAATGCTGTGTTGAATGAAGGTAAATCGTTTTATGACTTTCACCCCGGAATGAAGTTGTCAGATGTGATGAATGTATTTATGCCGGTTTACAAAGGTAATAGCGAAGAGCATATAATGGCATCGCATGCTGAGCGCATGAAGCAAAGTAAATGTTACCTTGCTACGTCGGCAAAAATACAAGCTGATGAATCATTGCAAAAAACATTAAAACCTTATAGCAATGCACTAACTTGTGTAACTTGTCATAATCCTCATGTGAGCAGACTGGAGACACCTGCAGGGCACTTTAATGATGCTTGTAAAAATTGTCATGGTGCCGGAAAAACAGAATGTAAGGAAACAGAATTAGTCAGGATGAAGGTGGATAATAATTGTGTGAAGTGCCATATGCCGGAAAATGGTGCGATTGATATTCCACATGTTCGTATACATGATCATAAAATCAAAATTCCTGTTTCTGAATCAGCAAAGAATAAAATTAAAGAATTTGCAGGCATCATCGCAGTTAATAATCCAAACCCACCTGATGCTTCTAAAGCTGCAGCGTATATAAATTATTTTGAAAAATTTGGTATGGATAAATCAATGCTTGATTCTGCATTAAATTATCTGCCTCAAAATAACAGAGAACAAGTAAACAAAAACTTACATCTGCTTGTTCAGGTATATTTTTTGAAAAAAGAATATTATACATTACTTCGTTTAACAGACCAGGCCGGCGATGTGTATTCCCGATTAAATAGAAAGTCATATGACAATAAGGATGCATGGACATGTTATCGAATTGCAGAAGCCCTAAAACTTTCCGGAAGAGCTTCAGAAGCTGAGAAATATTATCGGCAGTGTTATGAGTTAGCCCCACTTGACCCTTCTTTTGCCAATGAATATGCTGAAATGTTAGCCTCAAACCGTAAATACACGAAAGCCATGCAGATGTTTAATAAAATTATTGAAATGCAGCCCAAATTTGCCCCTTCTTACAGTAACTTAGGATATCTCTATCTTTCCGTTGAAAGAAATGAAAAAAAGGCCGGGGAACTGTATGATAAAGCGCTTGCCATTAATCCGGATTACACCAATGCATTGTTAAATAAAGCCTCATTATTTATGATGAATGGTAGTAATAAAGAAGCAATATCTGCATTAAAAAGAGTACTTAAAGCAGATCCCGCTAATGAAAAAGCAATAATGGCATTAAAACAACTGCAGCATAAATAGCTATGACTAAAGGGAGAAAGACAATAAAACGCACATTGATATTTAGTACAGTAGCTGTAATTATTGTTGCGTCAATAGCAGGATGGAATATATATAACAGGATATTTGCACCTAATTTGCAAATGGGTAATCGATTGACGACTTATTTGTTGATACCAACCGGTGCAGATCTTAACACGGTTACAGATTCACTTACTAAAAATAATCTCCTTAAGGATTATCAGACATACATGTGGGTTGCAGAAAAGATGCATTACCCTTCTTATGTAAAGCCGGGCAGGTACCTTCTCCGAAATGGCATGAATAATAAGGAGCTGATTTCTTTATTACGTTCCGGCAGACAATCTCCTGTCAGAGTCACCTTTAACAATATTAGAACAATTGAACAACTGGCAGGGCGGATATCCAGACTTTTAGAATCGGATTCTGCATCTATAGTTAATATCTTCCGAAACGACTCTTTACTGCAGAAAAACGGGCTCAACACCTTTAACAGTATCTCCATTTTAATTCCTAACACTTACGAAATGTACTGGAATACTTCTGCAATACAATTTTATGAAAGGATGAATAAAGAATATCATCGTTTCTGGAATGAAAAACGGACAGCCGAATTGAAAGAAATAAATTTAACTCAGCAAGAAGTAACCATTATTGCATCTATAGTTGAACAGGAAACAAAATTGAATAAGGAAAAACCTGTTGTGGCAGGGGTATATATTAACCGTTATCGTAAAGGATGGAAACTGGAAGCAGATCCTACACTGGTATATGCCGTAGGGGATTTTAGCATACAGAGAGTATTAAATGAATATAAAGAGATAGATTCACCTTACAATACTTATATGTATGCCGGTTTGCCTCCGGGTCCGATTTGTATTCCTGAAATTCCAACTATCGATGCAGTGTTAAATTATGTTAAGCATGACTATTATTTTTTCTGCGCAAAAGATGATTTTAGCGGGTATCATGCTTTTGCAAATAGTTATAACGAACACTTGTTAAATGCTAAGAGATTTCACATTGCCCTTACCCGACGGGGTATTATGAATTAATGTATTTATTTTTTAAATAATATATT
>JANOBN010000411.1:0-3615 GCA_031411675.1 Bacteroidota bacterium
TGTAAAAATTATTTTTAATAAGGCGTACAGGTGTTAATTTTTTCAGTGCAAGTATCGTATCACCTTCATTGGCATTTATCACCACATTTTTAAAATTAATATGTGCCGATGATTCATGAGCACTCACAAATCTTGATCCCATTTGTACACCCTCAGCACCCAAAGCAAAAGCGGCCATCATCGCTCTCCCATCGCCAATTCCGCCTGCGGCAATTAAGGGAAGGTCAATACAATCTCTTATTAAAGGTATCAGGCACATTGTTGTTGTTTCTTCACGTCCGTTATGTCCGCCAGCTTCAAAGCCTTCTGCAACGATGGCATCTACGCCTGCTTCCGCCGCTTTCAATGCAAATTTTCTGTTAGCAATCACATGCACAACAGTAATTCCTGCATTTTTAAATGTGGAAGTCCATGTGGCCGGATTTCCTGCTGAGGTAAAAACAATTTTAACATCAAGTTCAATGATGGATTTTACATGCTTTTCTGCATCGGGGTATAAAAGCGGTAAATTCACCGCAAAAGGTTTAGTGGTTGCTGCTTTACATTTTATTATATGATCCCTTAATATTTCCGGATACATGGAACCTGAACCGATTATGCCAAGCCCGCCGGCATTACTTACAGCAGAAGCAAGTTCCCAGCCACTGCACCAGATCATGCCGGCCTGAATAATCGGATAATTAATATTAAATAGCTGTGTAATTCTGTTATCCATAATATATATAATAATCTTCGTATGGTTATGTAATTACCTGAACATCATATTCAAACGGGCACTTAATCGAGCAAACAATTCCCGAAAACTAAATCCGTTATTGCCTGATCCTTGTGCAATAAATCCAACAGCCTTAATTTGCATACTTCGGGCATAAAACAAAGCTCTCTCCAAGTGGTCTTTCTGGCTTATCAATATAACTGGTTTTTTGCCATATTTTTTTTTATAATTAGCTAGAGATTGAAAGGTGTTTATACCATTATTGTCCACAATCATTATTTCTTTTTTTAATCCACGAGAAATAAGTGCTGATTTCATCACTTCCGTTTCATTATAATGTGGCTTATCGTTTCTTCCGCTTAAAATTATTTTTTTGAGGGAGTCGGCCTTGCATAACTTTTCAACAGCACTCATTCGGCCGGCAAAGGCATAATTTGGATGATCGGAGGGATACATTTTACCCGCCCCAAATACCAGAACGTATTCATATTGCGGAAGGTCTGCAAAACTATTAAAAATGAAGGGGCCGGCTGACAGCCCGATTATATAGTAATTAACAATAGGAATGCTGCTAAAGCCAAGAAATGTGCATAATAAAATTAGTAGCCTTTTTCTTATTTTATCCATAGAAGCGGTAAACTTATTTATTTTTACAGCCCCACTGCCTTTTGAAGGCAAATAGTGTAACATATGAAGATAATAATTCCGGTTGCTGGAATAGGAAGTAAACTAAGACCTCATACTCATACCCAGCCAAAGGCATTGGTGCCTGTTGCAGGAAAACCAATATTATCTCATATTGTCGATAATCTGTTAACATCAGGTTTTAACGATTTTATTTTTGTAATTGGGTATTTAGGTGATAAAATAGAAAATTATATTAAGTCGAAATATCCCGAATTAAAGTCAACCTTCATCGTTCAGGAACCCCGTGAAGGAACAGGGCATGCAGTCTGGCTTACCCGTAATCATACCGATGAAAATGATGAGCTGCTTATTGTTCTGGGGGATACGATAATTGACTTTGACCTTCGATCCTTGCTTAAGCAGCCCAACTCAATGTTGGGCGTTAAAAAGGTGGAAGATCCGCGTCAGTTTGGTGTTGCAGAGATAGATGAGCATGGTTTTATTGTACGATTAACTGAAAAACCTACAATTCCTAAATCTAATCTTGCGTTAGTTGGAATTTATTATATAAAAAATTGTGGCAGACTGATGGTCGCACTAGGTCATATCATTAAAAATGGTATGCGTGATAATGGAGAATACCATCTCACCAATGGTATTCAGCGTATGGTGAGTCAGGGAGAAAATATAGGAACGTTTCAGGTGAGCAATTGGTTCGATTGTGGTGGAAAATCCAATCTTTTAGAAACAAATGCTGTTTTATTAAAGCGTAATGCCGATTCTGAAACACGGGAATATCATTTTGAACAAACTATAATTATTCCCCCGGTAAGCATCGCCGAGAATTGTACCATTACAAATTCAATCATTGGACCTAATGTTTCAATAGGGGAAAACACTATTATTAATCACTCATTAATAAGTGAATCAATAATTGGCAGTTTCTCTCAATTGGAAACCGCTATATTGCATCAGTCAGTTATCGGCAGTGATGCCTTTTTGCGCGGACTTAGCCAAAGCCTGAATATTGGTGATAGCACAGAAATTGATTTTAGTTAAAAATCCCTCATATTGTAAAATTGACCCATATATATAGTATAAGTTAGCAAACAATGAAAAAAGATAAACAGATATTTAAGTTAATAGATAGGGAGCTGGAAAGACAACAACATGGCCTTGAACTTATAGCCTCCGAAAATTTTGTCAGCAAGCAGGTAATGAAGGCAATGGGAAGTTGTCTCACTAATAAATATGCAGAAGGGTTGCCCGGTAAACGCTATTATGGCGGCTGTGAAGTGGTGGATGAAGTGGAAACTATTGCTATTAACAGGGCCAAAGAATTATTCGGTGCCGAATGGGCAAATGTTCAGCCACATTCCGGTGCACAGGCAAATGCAGCAGTTATGCTGGCTGTGTTAAAACCCGGAGATAAAATAATGGGCTTTGATCTCTCGCATGGCGGCCATCTCACACATGGATCACCGGTTAATTTTTCCGGAAAATTATATACTACTTGTTTTTACGGCGTAGAAAAGGAAACAGGTTTAATTGATTATCATAAAGTTGCCGAAACCGCACACAGAGAAAGACCCAAATTGATGATTTGTGGGGCATCCGCTTACTCCCGCGATTGGGATTATGTTGCGTTACGTCATATCGCAGACAGCATCGGAGCTTTATTAATGGCAGATATTTCTCATCCTGCAGGTCTTATTGCCAAAGGACTATTAAATGACCCTGTCCCGCATTGTCATATAATTACAACAACAACGCATAAGACCTTAAGAGGTCCGAGAGGCGGATTGATTATGATTGGCAAAGATTTTCCGAATCCATTCGGTTTAAAAACACCAAAGGGCGAATTGAAAATGATGTCATCACTGCTTGATTCAGCCGTTTTTCCGGGCACACAGGGCGGACCTTTGGAACATGTTATCGCTTCTAAAGCAGTTGCATTTGGAGAAGCATTGAGTGACGAATTTTTGCAATACTGTATACAAATGGTAAGAAATGCAAAAGCTATGGCGGCTGCATTTAAAGAGAAAGGTTATGAAATAATATCGGGCGGAACGGATAATCATTGTATGCTTATTGATCTGCGAAATAAAAATATAACCGGTAAAACAGCAGAAAATGCATTGGTACTTGCAGATATTACGATTAATAAAAACATGGTGCCATTCGATGATAAATCTCCCTTTATAACAAGCGGTATTCGTATCGGAACACCGGCAATTACATCCCGGGGATTAAAGGAACCTGAAATGAAAAAA
>JANOBN010000412.1:0-3885 GCA_031411675.1 Bacteroidota bacterium
ATTAAACCATAAAGAATATTCTGATAGAATGAATACTCTTTATTAAGATGATAGTCCATACCAATATGATGGGCCTCCGTAAGTCCTTTAAAATTAAATGCCGTAAAAAAAGCCACAGGTTCATTATCCTTAAACCAGGACTTAACAATAAACACATCCTTCATATATTTCTTCAGCTGAATCAAATAACCAATATCCGGTTGAATAATTCGAATCGGCGATTTATTCACTACTGCATGATATAGCAACTCCAGCCTGTCTTTATGCAACTCCATATCATTAACATCCAGTATGCGAAGTTCCATCCCGGCCAAGCGTTCCATCACATTCACCGTACGAAGGCGGTATTTACTGGTGAGAGAGGACAGATAATCATCGAAAGTTTTCCAAAATGGATCCATATCTAAAACCATTACCGGATCCATAACAAAACGAATAAAATTAAGGGAAGACAATTTTTTATTCAGCACATCAGCATTAAAATGAAAATCTTTAACAATGGTTACACTTAGTTCTCCAAACTTACTGACTGTTGCTTCAGCAGCCTCCAGAATTTTATCATAAATATCAGGCAAAAACGATTTATGCTCATCAAGCATATAAATACCAAAATTTCCACTGACACACATATTTCCGTTGACCAATAAAAAATGTTTCTTGTCGCCTTTATTGCCTAACAAGGAGCGTGTAATTTTTTCACTCACCAGCTTCATGAACTTACCATAAGGCTCTGCATGAATCACCGAACCAATTTTAACAAATGAAAGATCAATCAACTGAAAATAAATTATCCCGGCAAGCTTAGTATCTTTATATACTTTACCATATAAAAAACTAAATCCTCCGAATTGCGCACTTTCTAATGCTTTAAAATACTCAGGATTAAAAAAAACGGATGCGTCGGGTAATACTTCACTACCGGACTCGTCAATAGAATTAAATATACCTATGGAATACCCTTGAGGCAATGGGTAATTTGCTGATTGATTCAAAATTTTATTTAGTTAAACCTTCTGTATTAAGCATGAGCTCTCTGATATATTTAACAGGAGCACTACCATAGCTGAGGAATTTTTCATGAAATTTTTTCAGATTAAATGCTTCACCTTCCTTCTTTTTTAAATCTTCCCTTAATTCATAAATTTCAGTAAAACCATCATAATAACTGCATAACTGAACCTGAGTTAATTTCACTCTTTTCCATTTACCATTTGCTTCTTCTTGCTGTTGAAAAGCTCCATCTATTAAAAGCTTCTTAGCATCATCCTCACTCATGTTTAAAACGTGTACACTATAATCAAGAATAGTATTACTCACTGACCTCAAGTGCCACTTGTAATACATCAGCCACATTTCCGGAGTATTACCCCCATAACCATTTTCAATCATCATACGTTCGGCATAAACTGCCCAACCTTCCACCATGGCACCGTTACCGAAAATGCTTTTGATAATACTCGGTGAATTAATGCTGTAAACCAGTTGGGTATAATGACCGGGAATAGCCTCGTGAATGTTTAAAATCTGCAATATATATTCATTGTATTCACGAAGGTAGCTTTCTGCCTGTTCCGGAGTATAATCTGTTAAAGGGCTTACGTTATAATAGGTATTGGCACCTTTATCAAATGGACCTGGAGGAGATATGGAAGCTCCCGCTCCACCTCCTTCCATGTATGCAGGAGTTTTGCGAACAACAAGCGGCTTGGAAGGATCAATATATAATAAATTTTTCTCTTCAACGAATTTGACTAATTGCGGCAGTTGCTGCTCAATTGCACTTAAAAACAAAGCCGGCTTAACATGCTTATAGGAAAGTGCATCAATTACTTTACGAATAAGTACCAGAGAATCCGAGGGCATCATCTCATTCTTATAGTAAACCGGCCACAGTTGCGATGCCAGTTTTTTCATCTCATTATGCAGTTCGGAGCGACGCACGATAGCCTTTTTATAAAGTTCTTCCGCTGAGTATGCTGAAACAATATCATTTTTAAATTTTGCATCATAAAAAGTCTTCCCGATACGGAAGCTACGACTATTTTCAACTGTCATTGCAGCCCGTTTTTCCTTAAGCCAAGCACCATAACCCAACACAAATAATCTGGCACTATCAGCACCGCCAAGCAACTGCTGCTTTTCAACTTCGCTTAACGTGGAAACCGCAACTGAATCTTTAAGTTTTGAACCAAATACGTCCTCAGCCGAACCTTCATTTTGTAAAATAGCAAGATCGGTATGCTCAATTGTCGGAGTTGTTATTAATTTTCTTGCTGCTTCATAATATTGTTTTACGTTTTTTAGCCTTAAGTTAAAATCATGCAACCGTGAATCAAGAGTTCCATATCTGCCATTCAATATTTCAGCAAAAGCACCACAAACATTATATGATGATGGATCCCATTCGTATTCCTTGAATTCTTTTACATACCAAATATTGCTGATGATGTTATCCTGCATCATTTTCAAATCAATCTGATTGGCTTCATTCAGCCGAATCAACTCAAACTTCTTCAGGCTATCAGATAATTTATTCCATTCATTTATTTTCCCGGAAAACAAATCAGATGAAGGAATCTGTAAAATTGAATCATAGTCATGTCTGCCCGCATTCATTGCTATGTTGGGTGAAATCTGGAATAGTTGTTCTACATAGTATTTTTTAAAAACATCAAATTGTTCATCCTGAGATGATTTATCTGTTACGGTTGGATGGCTGCAGGAAACTAAAAGCACAAGTGCCAGTGTGTTAATGCTAAAAATGAAGTTTTTCATAGTAAAGAATAAAGGTAAGTATTCAGTTCGCGAAAATAGCTGTTATTTTGCAGTGTTATTTAAAGAAAACCATGCGTAGACGCTATTTTATTTACTTTCTCCTTAATGTAATTGCCTTCAGTGCGGTTGCTCAAAAACCCATTTACCCGTCCCCGAGGAAAACCGATGTTACCGATACTTATTTCGGAGTAACAGTGCCGGACCCTTATCGTTGGCTGGAGGATGATAATTCGGCAGAAACGGCAAAATGGGTAGCAGAAGAGAATGCACTTACCAATGAATACCTGACACGAATTCCCTTCCGCGATTCCCTGAAAAGCAGAATGGCTGCACTCTGGAATTATCCGAAGTACACTTCTCCTTATAAAGCAGGAAAACGGTATTTCTATTTTAAGAATGACGGGCTTCAAAATCAGCCGGTTCTATATGTAATGCCCGGGTTAAACTATGTCCCTATGGCTTATTTCGACCCCAATAAATTGTCATCAGATGGAACCGTAAGTATTCAGAGCATTTCCGCAGATAAAGAAGGCAAATATATTGCCTTTGTAATGAGTAAAGCAGGAAGCGACTGGAATGAAATCAGAATCAAAGAAGCGGGCAATATGAAAACACTGCCGGAAATTATTTCCTGGGTGAAATTTTCCAGAATAGTTTGGAAAGATTCCGGCTTTTACTACAGCCGATATAATGAGCCATCAGGAACCGGCTTATCAACCAGAAATGAAAATCATAAGATATTTTATCATCAACTTCATACTTCTCAGCTTGATGATATTCTGGTTTGGGAGGATGCCTCTCACCCATTAAGGAACTTCTCAGCAGCTACTTCAGTAGATGAAAAATATTTGATTATTTCAGCTACAGAATCAACCACCGGAAATAGTATTTTGATTCAGGATCTTTCAAAAAAAGATAGTAAGCCGGTTGCAATCGTTGACAAGTTTGATAGTGACTTTGAATATATTGGTAATATAGGAAATGAAGCAGTTTTTATTACCAATTACAAAGCTCCAAAAAGAAGATTAATTGCCATCAATCCTGATAAACCTGCCGAAGCATCCTGGAGGGTAATTGTTCCTCAGGAAAATAATATTTTATTAAATGAAA
>JANOBN010000413.1:0-7745 GCA_031411675.1 Bacteroidota bacterium
TGATCAGACCTTCCTTTTCCAGATCATTTAAAAGCTGTGTAACAGTTTGCCTGCTGGAACAAACCAGGCTGGCCATTTCCTGCTGGGTAAGGTAATTATCTATGGTTACTTTCCCTCCCTCACTCACTCCCTCTTTCTCCGCCCAATCTGTTAAAAATGTAGTTAGCCTTGAGCGTACATCTTTAAAAACCAGATTAGCATAACTATTCCTTAACTTTTTAAAACGAAATCCAATTAATTTGGTAAACTTTAATGCTATGCCCGGATGTTCTTCCAGCACTCTTTCAAAATTCTGCATACTAAAGCTGCATATATATACTTCTTTGGAAACTGCCTGAGCAAATTCATGACTCCCCACTTCACTGCTTAAAGAAATTTCACCGAATAAATCGCCGGGTTGTAATATTTCTTTTATTATTTCATTCCCGTTATCATCAGCCTCTACGATTTTTACTGTACCCTTTTTTAGTAAATAGATACGCTTAACATCATCATCAGAAAAATAAATAATTTCTCCCTTTATTGCTTTCTTGTAATTGACGATTATACATAACTCTTCTATCTGAGAGTTTGACAATACCGAAAATAATTTATGATTTCTTAAATGCCAGTACTTGGTTTCCGTGCTCATATCATGAAAGAAGCCTGATTAAGGCAACACCGGCAAATATAATAAAAACGAGGCCCGTAATCCGGTTCATGTTTCCGGCAAGTATTTTATCCAGCAACCCTTTGCTACGAATGGTGAGCAGAGCAAATAATAGTAAAAGACCAAATGCTCCTGCTGCTGCACCGGCAATAAAAGCTACCCGGCTATAAAAAGTATGCAGTGCAAATATTTTAGTATGACTAAAGAAATTAATCACCATTAGCCAGAATGCAAAAAGCATTGGGTTTAATAATCCTGCAAAAAACCCCCTTATTAACAAATTGCCATTTACATTAGCATAACTTAAATTAAAGGATGAAGATTTTTTATAGATTAATACCATTCCCGAAACAAAGAAAAATGGAATCGATATCCATTGTAACAAGTTAAGCAAATAAGAATTCATCATAAAATAAACAGAAAACCAGATAGCCATTGTTGCATAAAATAATTCCGGCAAAACACCACCGATGGCTACTAATGCCGCAGATTTAAAATTGTAAGTATAAGAAGCATGCATCACTTGCATATTAACCGGGCCGGGTTGTATGGACCCAATAAAACTGATAAAGGATGCTGCCAGAAAAATCAAGACAAATTCAATTACCATTGATTCTCTTCTCTTTAAAATGATTTATAATTGTTTTCATCAATACAGAAAAAGGAATATAAGAATTACCTCTTTGATGATTCATCCTGGCAATACGATTAACGATTGTTGCATGTGTAAACAGATCCCTATATACTTTAAACAGATTCATGTTGTTATCGTAAATGTGAGCAGGTTCTGACGACACTCCGTTTACTTCCATTATTCTGATGTTTTCACCAGCATATAAATCACTGATATTTTTGACTTTTAAATCAAATCGGCCATAATAGAAACCGTCCATGTTTTCAGAAATTTTATCAAACACCTCTACCAGTTCAGAGTTGATCAAATCATTTCCATTAATAAATTTTGTTCCGCGACAATGGTTGCCTATTGGCTCCAGTAAATATTTCTCACCGTTATTTAGCACCCTATAAATTTCATTCCCCAGTTTTTTTGTAACTGCACCTATTTGAAACCGCGCTCTGTCGGATTGCTCCATCAACTCCAGGATTGTCGAAGTGCCATCACCGGTTACACTTAGAAATTCCTTTTTCACTATTGATGTAATACCACTTTTTTTGCCGTTCGGAAACTTGTGATACAAAATACCTAATTCATTTTCAAATTCAATAAACTCCTGAATAATTAATCGCCCTCTGCTTTCCTTTAAATAACTCATCAGCTCCGTTTCATTATGAATCTTTGCCACTTGAAAACCCATTTCTCCTTTATCCGGTTTTGCTATCACAGGGAAAGAAAGTGATGCTTCTTCCATACTTTGTACGATATTGTTTACCTCAGTGCCTGCCTCAAAAAATAATGATGTGGGGAGATACGCAGATGGAATTTTTTGAAGGATATTGATTTTACTTTCTCCAAAAAATCCACCAAGTTCAATACCGGGATTTGCTGCTGTAAACCATGTTAACGATCGGGCGCGCATTGATAGGTATAACCAGTAAAAAACCATTGGGAAAAACAAAATCCAGAATGGCCAGTATTCATAATTTAAAATACGCACCAAAAATAATGGCATTTTAAAGTTTGTACCTGGTTTGCGTTCTGTTGAATAAGGAATTGCCAGTGCCTGTTTCATATAATTCTGATATTAAATAATTTATTCCCCTCCACCTCTTTGTATTTCATAAAGGTTCCTGCTTCTGTTTTATGAATGGAGGTTATACTAACGGTTAATGTATGATTATTTCGATTCATTAACAGGTCATTATTTTTATCTCCTGTACCTCCAAATTCATGAAAATTCATGATGTTATCCATTTCATAATTACTATTCTCCGAAAGCCATTTCCGAAACCATGAACTGCGTTTCTCTATTATATCTTCATCATATAAAGTCACTGAAGACCACATATGCGCCGTATTTACTGCTTTTAAATTATGGGTAAGTTTTTTGCCATCCCAAATCAACTCATGCAAACCAAGTGTTGCTGTTGAGTCAACTATTAAAAGTGTGAAAGGTTGAATACCGTTAAAGTTATAATTGCTTACAAATTTTTCAATATCGTTTACATCAAAAAAATCAAGCAGCATTACGCCTCTACTCTTTTTATAGGGTGGAAGATAATCATGCTTAACATAGGCTCCGTTTAATAAACAAACGGTATAATTATTACTGCCTGTAGCAATCCATGTTCCACCGGCTTCCAAATCCTTTGGATAGAATACAGAATGCTGATTAATTTTAAACTTTCGCGGTGGCATTGCCTTTTGTCGTGCACTTTTTTCATCACGATTGCTGGTGAGTATAAAACTGTTGCCTCCTGCAGGAAGAAATGTTACTGTACACATGCGGCTTCATGGTATTTTATGGTGGAGTTAGCCACCCCGAAATTTTCGGAAATTGTTACATTCACTGCCTCCTGTACAAGTGCAATTCTTAAAATAGCCATATGATGTATGGCATGTTCATTATTATAGGTTAGTTCCCTGTTAAAAGATGTTGCATTCTCCTCGCTATTTCCTTCTTCATCATGTGTTATTAATACAATTCTTTTATCGTTAAGAAATTGTATCTTTTCAATAACCTCACTTATTTCACTTAATGCAACTCCTTTGTAATTTTCAATTTCAGGATTACGTTGCCGTAAGTCATAATCAACCAACCCTGTTTCATATCCATTGATCAGATATTGAAAAAACTCCAATATATGACGAACATGTTTACCAATGGTATTACCGGAAAGAACAGGTAATGGTCGTGCATAATCTTTTTCTTCTACTTGCGATATTAACTCGCTAAGCTGAAGCAGAATATTGGTTGCTGTTTTTCTCTGGCTCATTATTTAGATAATTAATTGTTTTTGATTATACTGTTTTTTTGAAAAAGTTAGATTTAATGCTTGATATTTTTTTTTGCTCCAAAATTATACTGTATCCCCAGATTACAAACAAAAGAACGGGTTAATCCGTCGGGACGATTTTCCCTTACTATTAAAGGTGCTCCTAGAATAAGCGTTGAACTTACTTTATTTGAAATGGCATAGTTAACCATTCCGGTAATATTTAAGGTAAGCCCATCAGAACCCATTACCGCAACAATCTTTTCTTCTGCATTGGTTATTTCATCTTCCATGAGACGATAAATTGCAAGTACTCCGGGAGTGAAGGTCCATTTCGCAGAAGCAAATATTCTCTCAATACGAATTAACACATCATTGCCGCGATTAAGCTTGTTTGACTCAAAATATTTATCTGCATCCGGCCCATTTATATATCGGAAATGAGCAAAGGTATTTTTATTTTCATTTTTCAATACCCCCTGAAAACCAATACCGGCATTCCAGTTAAAAAAAGAAACAGAAGATCCCAATATCAAATCAGTAGTTCCTAACCCGGTTTGATAAGGCATCGGTAGTGCATAGGAAGAATTGTTGACGTTATCAGCATCGGTACTTCCTGTAGGGGCTTTTATGCCAATACTACCATTAACTTTAACATCATTTCTATTAAGAATTTCTCCGGTAAATGCCAGTGTTGCATCACCAATTCCTGAATTACTTCCTAAATTACCGTTCGAATAAACATAAGGTACTTTTAGCTGAATACTTCCGGCCTTACTAATTCGCCATTGCCATTCCGGAATAAACTGAAGTATACTCACACCCTGCTCCCCTGCACCATAGCTAATAGTAGCCTTTAACTGATGCCTGTAAAAAGTATCCATTACTGAGGGATGTGGGCTGCCAACAGAACAAAATCCGGCATCGCTGCAGCCTTGTGCTGAAACAATATTACTGCTAAAAAAAATTAAAAGGAGTGAAATGATCAAGATTAACCGGTTCATACTTTCTTAAATTGTCTGTTTTTTACAAAGTAAATCATTTCAGCTTTATGCAGTAATACAATAGCAATGCCTGAAAAAAACACCAATAAGGCATAGACAAATAACTGCCCTCCATCGCCCATCACTTCAATCCCAATTATGGTTAAATGCGAAAATATGGCACCGCTCATGAGGCCTATAGCCATTATTGCTCCTATCCAGCATGTTGCAGGAATTAATATTAATACAGAAGCTATTAACTCTCCCACTCCGGTGCCAATTCTTCCTGCATCACCTAATCCTGTCTTTTCAAATATATATATAGATTCCGGAGCACCACTGAATTTGAAATAAAGCGTTTGCAACATTATGAATGCAGCAATAACCCGCAAAATAACAGAAATATTTTTTATGCTATTTGTCATATCACTTCCCGTTAATTATTTTCGACCAATTTGTGTCAGCCTTCATGTGAAGCTTTGGCTCGTCCTTATTCCACGGCTTCAGCGTATTGCTAAAATAGAAATTATAGAAAAGAAATGTCTTCCCATCAATTATTTTAAATGTTTCCGGATCGATTTCCACTTTTTCGCCGGAATTTCCCATTGCATAGGCACACCATCCGCCATATGCCGGTTCGTATTTAGCAGGATCTTTTTTAAACAGCGAAAGATTATTTGCTGATTCAAAATAATACAATACTCCCATATAAACATTCGAAAATTTCTTCTCTCCTTCCACCGCTTTTTTCTGAATGATATAGGAAACAGGATCATACCCTTTAATTGCCAACCCGTTTTTGTCAATATTAAAGTGCTGCTTTCTTACCGCTTCTGTCTGCGCATTTGCATTTTGAAGGAATCCTGTTAAGAGTATCCAAAAAAGAATTTTTTTCATTGTATTAATTTATAATAATCTTTTGATAGTTCTTGTTATTCTCCGACTCCAATCCGATAAAATAAATTCCGGGGCGAAGTTCTTTTTGGAATATATATATTCCTAAATCATGACTAAGTAATTCCTTATATACTGAATTTCCAAGCGCATCAATTATTTGCAATGTTAAATTCCGGACCGGCTGATTAAGCATCAATTGAAATCGTCCATCAATTACAGGGTTGTTAACGGAAAACAATTTTGTTTTATCAGCCAAATTATCATTAACGCCTGTTGTACCTAACGGGTTAGCAATCTCTGCCTGATATACTTCTTTGGTTGTATTATTCTGAACAAAGGCAATAATACGCAATTCATTAAAATTCTTAATATTGTTAGCATTCCAGGATACAGAAACAATATCCGTTCCGCCTAAAAATTTATTTGCCAGTAAGGTACCGTCTGCATCCGGCAGCATATGACGAACAACCCATGGATACTCTGTTTCAGTATTTGCACCGGCACAACATACATAAGATGACTTCAGCACATTTTTCTCAGCGACAACAACATGAGCCACCAGATTTTCATTCCCGTTTGTTGCATCAGTCGACAAAAACTGTACAGTTGCCGATACAGTATTATTGCTTAAACCGGCAGTAGTAAAGCTAACCTGGTAACGTGGTACAACCATGGAACGCGAAGGAATAACGGAATTAATTACAGGTACCAGGTTTCCTGCAAAAGCATTTCCATCCACCCTGGAAATTGGTACAGCTCCTACAGCGTAGTAAGCAACCCTTTGATTGGACTGCATTGCATTTTCAAAATACATAGAGTCGAGATAAGGGAATGCAGTATGGTGTGCCAGCATTATTGAATTACCCGGGTTGGCATTTACGTAGGCTGCTACCACCGGTGTATTGCCTGCACAGGGAGGGCAGCCACTATTGGTGAATTGTTCTACTAAAACCTTCCGCGACTGAGAAAACCCTGTTGTTGCTGAATAAATTAACATTATTGTGATAAATATTCGTTTAGTGCTCATTCTTTCTGTTTTATTTATTGCAAAGGAAAGGCTTGATGGTGTAGTAAAATGTCAGGGAAATGACAGAACTTAAGAAAACCCGGAAAAAAGAACAAAATCAGCCCTTTCTCAACGAAAAACTTAGGGTCATTTAGTATAAGAAAAGGACTATTATAAAAAAACCCCCATAACGCATATGGAGGTTCACTTAAACTAAATTAATACTATATCAATAAACTAAATGTTTTAGAGTACTACTTACTACTTTATAATAAAAACTTATTTAGAAACCAATTTTGTTCCATCTATTTTAAATTTTTTCGGGAATTGATTCAAAATACCATCAGCAAGCATATCTGACATTTTCAATATTTCGCGATGCACATCATCATAAGCGATAACATCGCCTTCATAATCCTTCTTAATCCGTTGGATTGCTTCTTGTTTTGTAAGATTAAGGTGATCCAACATCATAATTTTACAATCCGCCAATTTCCAGTTTGGATTTGCTTTGCTTAAAAACACTGCAATTTCATTTGCATTGGCAATCCATCTTGCATCAGCTTCTTCCAGCGCATTTGCTTCCCCGATCTTAGCTGCCTTTACAACTTCTGCAGCTATAACAATATGAGTACTTAACAACTTTGTTAACTGCTTACCGGCATCTTCTCCATAATACGGCATAATTGCGTTCCCGATCGCAGTTTGATTCGATAAAAGGCGGGCCACTGCCTGTTTTGAACCCGGCAGATCATCTATAATACAAAGTATAACATTTCGTGTCCACATCACATGGTCTTCCCACAGGGTTCGCATATCCATTTTAAGGTTGGCGGAAGTAGCCATCATTTCCTTCTTAGGCTCCATTTTACTTTGTGAAAAACCGGTGCCGGTAATTAATAACAATAAAGTAAGTAAATTTAATTTAACTATACTTAGATAATTTTTCATTTTCCCTGAATTATGAGTTTAATTTTTACAAAAACAGAGGACCGAAGTCCTCTGTTTCTCCCTCTTCGTAATTTGTTTTTTATTTAGCGCTTTTCACTAACTTTTTTATTTTCGTTCTCCTTTGCATCATCCTCACCGGTTTTTTTAACACCGTGAGTGGTATCCTTAGCTTCTACATCTGTTTCTGTTTTATCCTCATTCTTCCAATCCTTTTTTGAAGAATCCCCGTTATTTAAATTCTCCGAAGTCCGTGAACCTTGCTTTACATCATGATTACTGTGTGGCATTGTAGTTTTACTGTCATTTCTAATTTCGCCTTGCATTGCCGGTTTTTTTGATTCGCTGTCAATTTCTTGTTTGCGTT
>JANOBN010000414.1:0-15439 GCA_031411675.1 Bacteroidota bacterium
CGGATGGAAAAAAACAATATCAGCGCTACTATCCAACAAAAGGATTTCTTTCGTCACATGAAAGATTTCTGCATTTCGGAGTTGGTAATAATGAAACCGTAAATGTAAAAGTAATCTGGCCTGACAAAAAAGTAATGGAAATGAAGAGCGTAAGTGCGAATACAGTCAATACCCTCAATTATGCTGCAGCCAAAGGAGTAGACTCATTAAAAAAAGAGGTTATCCCCACCGTTTTTACTGATATCACAACAAGCACAAATATCAACTATAAACAATCAGAAAATGCTTATATAGATTTTAAACTAGAGCCTCTTTTGCCACATCAGTTTTCCAGGATGGGCCCTTGCATTACTGTTGCAGATGTTAATGGTGATATGTTGGATGATCTTTATATCGGAGGAAGTAAAGGCGTGGAAGGAACTATATATATTCAGGATGCTGCAGGAAAATTCACGAAGTTGAATCAGGTTGCATTTACAGCCGATAAAAAATATGAAGATACCGGCGCTGAATTTTTTGATGCTGACAATGATGGTGATCAGGATTTAATTGTTGCAAGTGGCGGGAATGAATCTCCCGATGATAATTCGATGTATATCGTTCGTCAGTACTTGAATAATGGTAAAGGAATATTCAGCAGAAACACTTCTTTCCCGGAAATAAAAACCAGTGGAAAAGCAATAGCTATAGATGACTTCGATAAAGATGGATTTGCTGATATTTTTCTGGGTGGCAGAGTGGTGCCGGGACATTATGGTATTATTCCTTCCAGTTACTTATTAAAAAATAACAAGGGTGCTTTTACAGATATTACTTCCACTATTCCCGATTTATCAAAAATAGGAATGGTTACTGATGCAACCTGGTGCGATACCGACAATGATGGCTGGAAAGAGTTGATCATTGTTGGTGAATGGATGCCATTGACTTTCTATAAAAACAATGCGGGCCAACTTAATGCTGCACCATTTCAAATGGCCGCTACTTATGGATGGTGGAACACAATTGCACATGCTGATTTGGATGGTGATGGTGATGAAGATTTAATTGGCGGCAATGTTGGACTAAACACCCGTTACAGAGGTGATGAAAACTCTCCTGTAACTATGGTTGTGAACGACTTCGACAAAAACGGAAGCACGGACTGTGTAGTAAGCGTGTTTGAAAACGGAGTAAGTTATCCGATTCCTTTGCGAGATCAAATGCTTGATCAAATGAATTTTTTAAAGAAAAAATATTTGCGTTATAAGGATTTCGCCAATCAAACTGTAAACGATATTTTTACTGCAGAGCAATTAAAGTCTGCAACAACTTTTAAAGCCAACTATATGACGAGCTCCATTTTTATTAATGATGGGAAAGGAATATTTACGCCACAGTTGCTTTCCATAAGAGCACAAATGGCTCCGGTTAATGCAATTATTACAGAGGATGTTGATAAGGATGGTAAACCGGACCTTCTTTTAGCCGGTAATGATTATTCCACTGAAGTTGAAACAGGGCGCAATGATGCAGGTATTGGTTTGTTGTTAAGAAATCAGGGTGGCAATTCTTTTAAATCAATTCCGGTTTTAATCAGCGGATTTTATTTGCCCGGAGATGTTAAATGTGTAAAGCGAATCACCATCAATAATAAACCCTGTTTTATTGCAGGAAAAAATCAAGGATATGTACAAGTGTTGGGGTATAGGTAATACCATCGCAATGCAAAATCATTATCCTACAAAAACATTTTTCTCTCCAGCTTCAACCACTCCAATGCAGTTCCGCTAAGCAGTTGTTCTTTTATTTCCGGTGATAAGTTTGTGGAATCTATTAATGATCCCGGGATATTTTCTCCCAGTGGAAAAGGATAGTCGCTGCCTAATGCAACACGTCCTGCACCAACAAGATCAATTAAATAATGAAGCATGCGTTCTTCATGCACTAAAGAATCAAAATAAAATTTACCTAAATAATTTTTGGGAGGGAAAGGATTATCTATTGCTACCAGATCCGGACGACAATCATAACCATGTTGTATTCTTCCTATTGTTGAAGGAAAGCTTCCTCCACCATGTGCAAAGGCAACTCTTAATTTGGGTAGCCGTTCAAAAACACCACCGAATATCATCGAACAAATAGCCCGTGTTGTTTCAGCCGGCATGCCAACCAGCCAGGGCAGCCAGTATTTTTTCATCTTCTCTTCGCCCATCATCTCCCAGGGATGAATAAAAACAGCCATGTCCATCTCCTCACATGCCTGAAATACCGGGAATAAACTTTCCTCATTTAAATTCCAGTCATTTACATGTGAGCCTAATTGCACACCTTTTAATCCAATGCTTTTACAACGTGCTAATTCTTTAATTGCTAAGTCAGGTGATTGCAAAGGAAGTGTCCCTAATCCAATAAAACGCTTTGGATAACGTACCACAATATCTGCAATGTGATCATTCAGAAATGCGGACAGTTCCAATGCATCACTTCCTTTCGCCCAATAGGAAAACATAACAGGCACCGTTGACAATACCTGAACATGTACACCATGAGTATCGCATTCCTTCATGCGTGTTTCTGCACTCCAGCAATTGTCCTCCACTTCCCGAAAAAAAGTACCATCATCTTTAATCATTCTGGCGCAACAGGGTTTGTGATGATCCAGTTGTATAAATCCTCCATACCCGAATTTGTTTTTCCAGTTTGGAATGTCTTTAGGAAGAATATGGGTATGAATGTCTATTTTAAGCATGGAGTGGTAGAAGAATATATTGCAAATGTAATTAATGAAGCATAAACTTTATGGTCGTTCCTTATAGATATCAAACTGTTTGAACTGTTGGCGGTGTTGGTTTAACACCGTAAAATTTCCTTGCGTTCCATGCAACAGCTCCGGTGCTAACAAAACTTTCCGTGGCTCGCTGTGACAAGGTTCTTGCAGAAAGGCTGTTTGGGGTTTGGTTATATTTCACACCAACGTCGTCCTTCAGAAGGAAACTTGTCATATAGCACATAGCAGTATTGAGCAGCCACAGGTAGTGATTTAACACAGTAAAAAGTTTTCTTTCGTTCCGTGCAACTACACCTGTGCTTACAAAACTTTCTGCAGCTCGCTGTGACAAGGTTCCTGCTGAAGGGCTGGGGTGGGGTTTTACGTTCCTTGCAACAACTCCTGTACGAACAAAACTTTCTGCGGCTCGCTGTGACAAGTTTCCTGCGGAAGGGCTGTTGGGGGTTTGGTTTTATTTCCTCCACTCCAGCATCGTCCTTCAGAAGGAAACTTGTCATATAGCACAAATTAGTATTGAGCAGCCACAGGTAGTGATTTAACACCGTAAAATTTCCTTATGTTCCTTGCAACAACTCCTGTTGCGAACAAAACTTTCTGCGGCTCGCTGTGACAAGAATTTTGCGGAAGGGCTGGGGTAGAATTGTGTAACTCAGCACTAATTTCTCAGCACTAAATCCTCAGCACTCAGCACCAACAACTCAGTACTAAAATTACAAATCAAAACGAATTCCCTGCGCCAACGGCATTTCCGTACTGTAATTAATTGTGTTGGTCTGGCGACGCATATATATCTTCCAGCTATCACTGCCAGACTCACGTCCGCCGCCGGTTTCTTTTTCACCACCAAAAGCACCGCCAATTTCTGCGCCTGATGTTCCGATATTTACATTGGCAATACCACAATCACTTCCTTCAACAGAAAGAAACTTTTCCATCTCCAGCATATTTCTGGTGAAAATAGATGAGGATAATCCCTGAGGAACATCATTCTGATATTCTATTGCTACTTCCAGTGTTTTGTATTTCATAATATATAAAACCGGAGCAAATGTCTCATGACAAACTATCGGAAGATTCTTTTGCACTTCAGCAATACAAGGCACTACATAACATCCGCTTTCATATCCATCACCACTTAATACTTCGCCACCTGTTAAAACAGATCCGCCCTCTTTCTTCACTCTTTCAATTGCTGTTTTAAAATCTTCCACTGCACTTTTATCAATCAATGGCCCCACTAATGTTTTTGCATCCAGTGGATTTCCAATTCGAATTCCGGCATATGCTTTCACCAGACTATCTTTAAATTTATTATAAACTGATTCATGTATTATCAATCTTCTTGTAGTAGTACAACGTTGACCGGCAGTACCCACTGCACCGAAAACAACAGCACGTAATGCCATATCCAGATCAGCATTTTCTGTAATGATAATTGCATTGTTTCCTCCAAGCTCCAGTAAACTTCTTCCTAAACGTTCGCCTACTAATGTTGCTACTCGTTTACCAACTCTTGTTGATCCCGTTGCAGAAATTAATGGCACTCTGTTATCCGATAAAAGATTATCTCCTACATTTTTTGAACTTGCAACAATAAGACTGCATACTCCTTCCGGAACATCATTTGCTTTTAAAACTCTTGCAATGATGTTATGTACAGCAACTGCACACAAAGGTGTTTTTGAAGATGGCTTCCATAATACTACATCACCACAAACCATTGCTAACATGGCATTCCAGCTCCACACAGCAACAGGAAAATTAAATGCAGATATTACTCCGATAATTCCAAGCGGATGATACTGCTCATACATACGGTGTTTAGGACGCTCACTATGCATCGTTAAACCGTATAGCTGACGGGATAATCCAACGGCGAAATCGCAGATATCAATCATCTCCTGCACTTCTCCTAAGCCTTCCTGGTAAATCTTACCCATTTCATACGACACCAGCTTACCGAGCGGGTCCTTAAATCGGCGGAGTTCATCACCAATCTGGCGCACAATCTCCCCGCGTTTCGGGGCAGGCATCATCCTCCACGACTTAAAAGCATCCTGGGCAATAGCTATCACCTTCTCATAATCTTCCTTGGTGCCCTGCTGAACCTTGCCTATTAAAGCACCATCAGCGGAGGAGTAACTTTCCAGGATTTCCCCTTGGGTATCCATCCATTTTGTTCCTGTACAAACACCTTTATTTATACCTGAAATTCCAAGTTGTTTTAACGCTTCGCTGATGCCGAAGTCGGTAGCTGTAATTGTGCTCATTGATGTGATTTTTGTGAGTGCAAAAGTAGGGAAATTAAGCCTATTAATTGCATTAATTTCATTTACCAATTCCCTTCTGTTTTCCTCTGCCTAAGTGAATTAGCTTCCTGATTTATTTGTATATTCTGTTGAAATAACTAATATTACTGCTTGGCTCCAGAAATTACCCGTCTGGAAAAAATCCTTTTTTGAGTACCGGGGTTTGTATAGATTTACTCCATAACTTCCTATTTATTAATGATTCTTAAAAAGTACGTCTTTATTCCTTTTTCTGTTTTAACACTGATTTGCGGCTCTGTACAAGCACAAACCAGCAGTTGCAGCAATGCAGATTTTGAGCTGAATTCCTTTGCAGGCTGGAGTGGCACAACAGGCATTTGTTGCCCTATAAACTCGACCCTTCCGGGGATTGTTCCGGGAAGGCATACAATTATGACGGGTGGTACTGATATCAATACCAATAATGCACTGAGTTGTGTGGCTCCCGGAGGTAATTTCTCTGTAAGGCTGGGAAATGACAATACCAACAGTGAGGCAGAACAACTGAGTTATACTTTTTTGGTTACGCCACAAACGCAGTTATTTGTTTACCGATATGCCGTTGTTTTACAAGACCCCGGACATCCTGTTGCTGATCAACCACGTTTTGAAATCCGCGTTTTTGATCAGAATGGTGATATAGATTCAATTTGTGGTTTGTATAGTGTTGTTGCTGCTGACGGAATCCCGGGGTTTATCTCTATCCCTGATCCGTTTGACCCTTTCAATACCATTCACTATAAAGATTGGACTACGGTTGGAATTGATCTTTCTTCAAAAATGGGAAGCACTATTACCATTGAATTTTCAACCGGCGACTGTGCTCAGGGTGCCCACTATGGATATGCTTACATTGATTGCATGTGTTATCCCTTTAATATTCTTGCAGATTTTTGTGCAGGGTCCTTTACTGCAACACTCACTGCGCCTCCCGGTTTTAGTGCTTATGCATGGAGTACCGGTGAAACAACACAATCCATTAATATTATTAATCCTGTGATTGGTGATACGTTTAATGTAGTGATGACATCAGTAACAGGATGTCAGGTTTCATTAAACAGTATTATACGCGAATCAATTGTCGCATCTGCTTATCATCTTTTAGATTCCTGTTATAACAATACATTGTTTATTGATTCATCCTATGTAATTTCCGGAAGTCCTATTAATGCATGGCAGTGGGATTTTGGTGATGGAATTACCTCTACATTACAAAATCCAAATCATGTTTATTCATCGCCCGGCAACTATAATATTACTTTAATTATTACCAATCAGGGTGGTTGTAAGTATACTACCAATCTATCTGTTCATGTCAGAGATATACCAATTCCACTTTTTGGTTCTGTTCCTGTTTGTCCCGGTAACCCAATGCAGTTTTTAGATAGCACAACTACCACAGCGCCTGCAACATTAATTTCCTGGGATTGGGATTTCGGTGATGGCACAATAAGTACTGCCCAAAATCCCGTTCATATATATAATTTGCCCGGCACTTATTCGGTTACGCTGGTTGCTGAAGATAATTATGGTTGTCGGGATACTTCAACTTTACCAACCAGCACGATTGCTGCACCTGTGGCCGGATTTAAATATACCACCAATTGTTCTTTACCCGATGTGCAATTTAATGATACTACAATAATCAGTGGTGGTGCAATAACATCGTGGAGTTGGGATTTTGGTGATGCAAGCCCGATCAGTAATCTGCAAAATCCATTACATACTTATCCCGGACCCGGATCTTACACCGTAATATTAACAACAGTGGTAAATGGTGTTTGTATAGATACTGCTTCACTTCAAGTCACAATTCAAAATCCTCCACTCGTTACATTTAGCAATTTAAATGCATGTGCAAAAAGCAAACTGGAATTTACTGATCTTTCTTCATTGCCCGGAAATACAATAACCGCCTGGACATGGGATTTCGGTGATGGTACTGCAAATTCTTTTCTTCAGAATCCTGTTCATCAATATAATAATACCGGTACTTATGCTGTAACACTTACCGCTACTGCATCAAATGGTTGTATTGGAACAAAAACAGATTCCGTTAAAATATTAGCTTCTCCGTCTGCGGACTTTGGATGGAGTCAGATTTGCCCCGGACAAAGTGGATTTTTTACTGACAGCACAACCTTTACTGCAGCAGGTGGAAATAGCTGGTCATGGAATTTCGGTGATGGAAGCGGATGGAGTAATACACAAAACTCTCAGCATATTTTTGCAATCGGAGGTACTTACGGAGTAACATTGGCCGTGCTTGATAACAATGGTTGTCGTGATACTACACTTGAATACGTAATTACGGCAATTGCTCCTGTATGTAGATTTATAATACCTACCGGATGTCAAAACGGATTAATATATTTTCAAAGCACCTCCGCTATTGCAACAGGAACTATAGATTCCACTATTTGGGATTTTGGAGATGGCAGTGCAGTAGCAACAGGCATTAATGTATCACATGTATTTGCAACATCGGCATTATTTCCGGTAACATTAACTACCATTAGTATGGCAGGATGCAGCAATTCGGTGATGCATGAAGTATATGTAAAAGCCGCACCGGCAGGTAATTTTACCGCGCCGTCTTTATGTTTAGGCAAAAATGTAAATTTTACAGACCAGACCTTGCCCGGAGATGGTGTAGTTAATTACTGGCATTGGGATTTCGGTGATGGTGCCACTGCTACCTCACAAAATTCTTCACATATATATAATATAGATTCCCTTCAAACCATCCGTCTTATTGTAAACGACACTAACGGATGTTCGGATACAGCTATAAAAGTAATTAATGTATTTCCCTTACCAATTCCTGACTTTACCACCGGATTACTTTGCGAAAACACTCCGGTGCAATTTAATAATTCAGTTTATGCTCCAACAGGAATATTAAATATGATTTGGGAATTTGGTGATGCAAGTCCTAACTCCGTTGCTTTAAATCCAGTTCATACATATGTTGCAGGCAACTATCAGGTGATGCTTCATACAATGGACAACAATGGCTGCACCGATTCTGTTTCAAAGCCAATTCAAATACAGCCTTTGCCTGTTGCTTCCTTTTCACCTTCTAATCAGTGTATATATAGCCCTGTTTCTTTTCAAAACACTTCCACTATTTCAACTGGCTCAATAAATATTTATGTCTATAATTTTGGTGATTTAAATGTGGATTCCGTTGCTTCAACATCACATCTTTATACTTCATCAGGCAATTATCCGGTAACCTTAAATACTATTTCTACTGCAGGTTGTGTTGATGATACAACAATAACGATATCTGTACATCCAAAGCCTGTTGCTGACTTTAATTGGGCTCCTGTTTGTGAGCAACAACCCGCACAATTCACCAGTTTATCAACAGTACGTTTGGGGGATATTATTGGTTGGAACTGGAATTTCGGAGATAATACCCCGAATGGAAATACAGAGGATCCTTCACATATTTATGCAGCAACAAATAGTTATACTGTAACATTAATAGTCACCAGCGATTCCTTATGCACTGATACTACTGATGCATTAATAACAATTTATCCGATACCGGTTCCTGCATTTATTACCGATACGGTTTGCAAAGGAGTAGCCACACAATTTACAAATCAAAGTTCTGTAAGCAGTGGTAATGTAACTTCTGCACAATGGAATTTCAATTCCATTGCAAGCGATACTGCTTACCATCCTTCTTTTGTTTCTCCTGTTGATGGAACATTTCCTGCAACACTAATTGCTATAACCAACAATGGTTGTACCGATTCCATTACCAATCCTGTTAAAGTTTACGCGCTTCCAGTTCCGGATTTTATTGCTGATGTACGAACTGGATGTGAGCCCTTGGATGTTGCATTTACCAATCAGTCTTTTTCCACTGACGGAATTATCAATATGTGGTTCTGGACTTTTGGTGATCGTGATTCTGATACACTGGAAGATGTTTCACATCAGTATGTAAATGATGGTTTGTATGATGTATCATTAACTGTTGTTACTGATTTAACATGTACTGATTCCATCATCAAACCCGGCTATATTACTGTGCATCCATTGCCGTAAGCTGCCTTCAGTTATAGTCCTGAACATCCTGATTTAATTCATCCGAATGTGAATTTCCTGGATGAAAGCAATAATGGCGCACAATGGCTTTATGATTTCGGTGATTTAACATTTGACAATATTGAAAATCCCAGTCATACGTATTCTTCGATTGGTACTTATACTGTGATGCAACAAGTCACTACTTCGTTTGGCTGTGTAGATACAGCCTATCGTACCATTGAAGTTGCAGGTGTATTTACAATATATATCCCGAATGCATTTACACCAAACAATGATGGTAAGAATGATAAATTTCTGGCTTATGGTGAAGGCATTTCTGATTTTAAAATAAACATTTTTAACCGTTGGGGACAACCGGTATTTGAATCAACGGAAATGAATAAAGGCTGGAATGGAGAAGTAAATGACAAAGCAGCAACAGAAGATGTTTACTATTATGTCGCTAAAGTAACTGACATTTTTAATAAAGAACATACAATTAATGGCAGGGTAACGGTTGTATATTGAATTACGTCCCGATGGCTATCGGGATACGATTTACGATTTACGAATAAGTATCGAGGTATCTCGATTAGAATTTCACAAAAGCTTCGCTTTTATTTCCGCGGTTCTTCTCCTGGAAACTTCCACTGTGCTATCGTCTTTTAAAACCAAATGATCGGTTGAAAATGATCTTATAAATTTTTTATTGACCAGATGTGATTTGTGGACCCGCAGAAAATTATAATCAGCTAATATTTCATCATATTCTTTCAGCGTGCGTGAAGCAAGTATTTTCTTTTTATTCTGAATATAAAAAAGAGTGTAATTTCCATCTGCTTCACAACGAATAATCTCTTCCGGTTTTAGAAAATGAGTACCCTCTGTGGTGTTAATTGCCAGACGATAATCAGCGGGTGCAGCCTTAATATTGTTGAGGAAATTTGTCATTAACGGATTACCGGCCGATGATGATTTATACTTCTCTTCAAAGCGCTCAACAGCACGTTTTAATTCATCAGCATCCACCGGTTTCAATAAATAATCCAATGCAGAAAATCGAATTGCTTTAATAGCATATCTGTCGTAAGCTGTTACAAATATTACTTCAAATGTATGTTGTGGAAATTTTTGAAGAAGATCAAATCCTGTTACGAGTGGCATTTCAATATCCAGAAAGACCAAATCAGGATTTACTTCTTTAATTTTTGCATAGCCCTCTTCTGCACCTGTTGCCGTTATTATTTGGGTAACCTGCGGCACATGTCGTTCCAACAGCATTTTTAAAACATTAATGCCGCTTTCTTCATCGTCAATAATAAGTGCTCTGATCATATTCTGATGCCTAAAAATAGGAAAATATTTTAATAAAAATCAATCTTCAATTCAATACCGGAAACTGGAGAGAGACTCTTGTACCGGATGGTTGATTTTGCAGATCAATAAGGTCATCATAAACAACACTGCTGCTATCGGGATGGTTAAGGTTAAGCAGCCGGACTCTTTCCGTAAGGATATGGATTCCCTTTGAGTGATGGCTATTGCCCTTTTGGTCTTTCTTTGCTTTTCTGCCAATGCCATTATCTTCCACAACACATACAATATGATGTTGCCGCTGTTTTACTTCTACTTTAAGATTACGGAGGTCAGGCTTTCCTGCAAGACCATGCCAGATAGCATTTTCAACCAGCGGCTGTAATAGCAGCGAAGGAACCTCCACTTCCTCATCGTCAATATCAGGATCAATATTTATGCTGTATTGAAACGATCCCTTTAATCGTCCGGCTTCCATGGTAAGGTACAAATCAAGCATCTCTATTTCGCGGGATAATGGAATAAAATCCTCATCAGAGCTTTCTAAAATCATTCGAAGTAATCTGGAGAATTTAGACAGATAACTATTTGCCTTATCAATATCGCCATTCAAAATACATTCCTGTAAGGAGTTTAAGCAATTAAAAATAAAATGCGGATTCATTTGCGAACGAAGCGCTTTCATCTCCAGTTGATAGTTAATATTCTCAATTTCCTGACGTTGTTTCTGCAGTTCCTCGTTTAAAATATTCAATTCAGAAGAATGTTTTTTCTCCTTCCGGTAGCTACGCAACATCAGCAATCCTATAAAAATAAGTATGAGAATACCGGCAATGGAAGCAATTAATGACAACCTGTTTCTCTCTAAAGTGGCATTGGTTATTTCATTTTCAGCTCTCAGAATCTTATTTTCCTTTTCTTTGTTTTCTGTTTCAAACTGTGTCTGTAGCTTTAACAATTCATTGGCTTTAGATTTGGTAAACAAGCTGTCTTTTAAAAGATCAGCTTTCTCTTTATACTCATAGGCCAGCTTGTAATCATTCTTTAGTATATATATATCGGAGATTTTTTTATAAAATTCTTTCTCCATATTTTTGTCATTCATAGCTGTGGCAATTGACAATCCTTTTTCATAGGCTTTCAAGGCTTCCTCATTCCGTTGCAACTTGCGGGAAGCATCTCCAATCAACGTGTTTATATAAGCAATATCTTCCCGAAAATGAATACTATTATATTGTTCCTCCGCCATTTTATACTCTTTTAATGCCTCCTCATTTTTTTCCTGTCGGAAATACAAATCACCGATATTCTCATGCAACATTCCCTTTTTATAATGATCGTTTGTTTTATCAATCAAGTTATACGACTTCTTATAAAATGCCATTGCCAAATCATATTCACCATCAGTGTTGTAAGTATTACCAATGGATTGATATGCATCAGCAATGCCGCTGGGTTTATTAATTGCCAGATAACAGGCTAATGATGACTCAAAATATTTTCTTGCCTCCGCAGTTTTTTGCTGGCGGTTGTATAACACCCCGATATTGTAATAATGAAATGCAAGCAAGCTGGAGTCGTGTACAGACTGAGCATAATTTAATGTGACCAGAAAATATTTTAATGCCTGTGTATAATCTGCTTTGGAAAGATATACCCATCCTAAATTAGAGCATACTACTGGAGGATAGGAAGGATTACCAATTTTATTGAAAAGTGTTAAAGCCTTTTGCAGATATTCTTCGCCCTTTGCATAATCACCTTTACGGTAATAGACCCAGCCGATATTGTTATTACAATCAGCAATGCCTTTAGCATAGTTTATTGCAGTGGCCAATTTAAGCGCTTGTTCACCATATACCAGTCCTTTATCAGGATCAGAGTTTGCATAGTTGTAACACAGTAAAGCCAGATTATCCACACTATCCGTTGCCGTCTTACTTGCTGCCAGCTTCTCCTCCAGGCCGGGCACTTTGGCAATGTCCTGCGCCTTAATATCCTTTGCATAAAAGAAAGCAACAACAGCTAAGAAGAAACAAACAGCATACTTTATTTTCATCAGAAATAACATAGCAAGTGACTTAACAAATATAACCAAAGAACCCAAAACACGTCTGCCGCTGAATCATTGGTAACAGCCGTTTAATATTCTATCTTGCCGCAATTCGCGATAATGCCCCGGTTATTTCGAATAAAAGTCACTAAATCATGAAAAATGATATTCGCGACAGGCTTACTCACTTTATTTTGAAATTAATTGGGAAGTAAGCGTTTTTTGCTGTTAATTTGAATAGACCCAAAACGAGGAATCAGAATATTACTACACAGAATTATTCTGATAATTACACAGAAATAGATTTAAATAATTGCTATTTTTAATACAATGAGTTACATTCAACCCATTACAAAACCAACTATATTATGAAGAAAATACTACATATTATTTTAATCTGTCTGTCCTTCCTCACATTTATTACCAATGTTAATGCGCAGGGAACATGGACTTCGGTTGCAACTCTGTCACCTGCGGCATGTAATGGAGGCATGTTATTGCTTTCTGACGGCACTGTAATAACCAAATCAAACAGCGGGGGTGCAGATGCATACGGCAATATATATAATAAACTTACTCCTGATATTAACGGCAGCTATTCAAACGGAACATGGAGTTCGATTGCTCCGATGATTGATACTCGTCTTTATTATTCATCTCAGGTATTAAAAGATGGCCGTGTGTACGTTGCAGGCGGAGAATATGGCACCGGTTTGCAGCATGCAGAAGTATATAATCCACTTACCAATGTATGGACTGCTGCACCAAATATGGGTGTTTCCTATAGCGATGCAAATTCTGAAATACTTCCTGATGGAAGAGTACTGCAGGCTGTTGTTCAGGGAAGTCTGACCACTACACTTATATATAATCCTGTTACCAACACTTTTATTAACGGCCCTTCTGCATTGGGCATACACAATGAATCTTCCTGGGTGAAACTGCCGGATAACAGCATTCTCTTCGTGAATCGTCTTTCCACCAACTCAGAGCGTTATATCCCTTCTACCAACACCTGGATTAATGATGCAACAGTGCCGGTTGCTTTATATGATCCGTTTGGATTAGAAACAGGTGCAGGTTTGTTATTACCTGATGGCAGAGCGTTTTTTATTGGCTCTAATGGTAATACCGCATATTATACTCCTTCCGGAAATGCTACGAACGGAACATGGGTGGCTGGTCCTGTTATACCCGGCGCAAAAGGTCAACCAGATGCCCCTGCTGCAATGATGGTGGATGGTAAAATACTTCTTACTGTATCACCGGTACCTACTTCTGCATCTCACTTTCCTTCTCCCACTTCTTATTATGAATTTGATTATCTCACTAACACATTTACACAAATAAATTCTCCTACCGGTGCTTTAACTGCTAATCGTGCCTGTTATACTACCAATATGCTGGATTTGCCTGATGGAAAAGTATTATATGCTGACATCGGATCGCGTCAATATTATATATATACGCCGTCCGGAGCCCAACTTACTTCAGGCAAACCAACCATTAATGCAATCACACAAAACTCCTGTACACAATATACCATTACCGGTACGCAGTTTAATGGCATTTCACAAGGTGCTTATTATGGCGACGACTGGCAGATGGCAACTAATTATCCTATCATACGATTAACATCGGGTAATAATGTTTATTATGCACGTACTTTTAACTGGAACAGCACCGGGGTAATGCGGGGTAATGCTGCTGACACAACACAATTTACTTTACCCGCTGGATTGCCTCCCGGAAATTATTCATTAGTAGTTGTTGCAAATGGTATCAGCTCTGATCCTGTTCCCTTTGTAAATAGCACTGCTGTTTCATTTTCAGGATTGGCTTCTTCATATCAATTGAATGATCCTGTCGCAACATTAACAGGATCTCCGGTAGGAGGAATATTCAGCGGTCCCGGTATTTCAGGAAATACATTTAATCCATCACTAGCGGGTACAGGAGGACCTTACACAATTTCCTACACCGTTTGCAGTAATACTGCCACACAACAAACAACTGTTACTAATTGTACAATTCCAACTGCCCCAACTTCAATAAGTGTTTCAGGTGGTAGTGCAAAGGTTTGTCCGGGAGATGTCCGTACTTATTCTACTCCTCTTGTTGCCGGCGTTACATATAGCTGGACCGTTCCAACAGGTGCAAATATTAATAGCGGACAAGGAACACGAACCATTAATGTAACTTATACAAGTGGATTTATTGCAAATGGAATTATTTCCGTAGTAAAAGTAAATGGTTGTGGAAACAGCAATCCAAAAACGTTAAACATCAGCCGTAATGTTCCTTCTTCTCCTTCAGTAATTGCAGGAACTACTTATGGTCTGTGTAATGCAACCAATAAAATATATTCCGTAACTGCTGTTGCCGGACTTATTTATAACTGGAGTGTGCCTGCCGGAGCTGTTATTGTAAACGGACAAGGTACAAATTCTATTACAATTAATTTTCCTGCTGTGAATTTCACGGGAACTGTTTCCGTTAATGCAAGCAATGCATGTGGTGCAGGAAATACACGAAACTTAACAGTCAGAGCAGTTCCTGCAACAGCTGCATTAATAATTGGTCCTGCAACTGCATGTGCCAATCAACAAAATGTTGGCTATTCCACGGCAGCAATACCAACAGCTACCTCCTATAACTGGACTGTTCCAACCGGAGCATCAATCAACTCAGGACAAGGTACCAATGCCATTGTAATGAGTTATGGCACAACCGGAGGTAATATAAGAGTACGCGCTGCGAACAATTGTGGAAATGGAAGTTACAAAACACTTGCAGTAACAATTACTTGCAGAGAAGGATTTGATGCTTCGTTTAACAGCGATGATATTTCCATTTATCCAAATCCAAGCTCAGGTGCTTTCAATATTACTCTACCAACAACAGCAAAAAAAAATTCACAATTGCAATTAACCAATATGCTGGGAG
>JANOBN010000415.1:0-9201 GCA_031411675.1 Bacteroidota bacterium
ACTTATTTTTTTTCAATTGGCTAATTGGCTAATTGGCTAATTAATTTCACTGAACTATAACTTTTTTTTATTTTTTCAATTTGCTAATTTGCTAATTGGCTAATTAGCTAATTAACTTCACTCATACCCAAACCTCTTCAATTGCTTCTCATCATCTCTCCAATTGTCTTCTACCTTAACTGTTAATTCAAGAAACACTTTTTTATTTACAATCTCTTCAATTTTTTTCCGTGATTCTGTCCCAAGCTTTTTTATTGCAGCACCGCCCTTGCCAATTAAAATCATCTTTTGTGATTCTCTCGTTACAAACAGTGTAACGTAAATTCGATCAATGTCATCCGATTCTTTGTATGACATTACTTTTACTTCAACAGAGTACGGTATTTCCTTTTGGTAAAATGCTAATATGCGTTCTCTGATAATCTCTTCAACAAAAAACCGTGTATCGCGGTCACTTAACGATTCATCCTTATCGAAATAAGGCGGACTTTCCGGCAGTTTCTCCAGAATATGCTTGAGCAATACATCCAGATAAAAACTTCTTAAAGCAGAAACCGGAAATATGGACTCCGGCTTCAACACTTCCTGCCAGTGAGCCATTGCTTTGTCAATTTGTTCCTGATCAGAAATATCCACTTTATTCATTACTACAAAAAGCGGTACGTCACTGCTTAAGAGTTTTGACTTCGTTAAATCATCCAGATTAAGATCAGCGGTTTCTGTGATATATAAAATGACATCAGCATCTGAAAAAGCTTCATTAACAGCCCCCATCATTTTCTCATGTAATTTGTACACCGGCTCAATAACCCCCGGGGTGTCACTAAATATTACCTGATAGTCATCCCCGTTTAAAATTCCCTTAATCCGGTGGCGGGTAGTTTGAGCCTTTGGGTTTACCATGGTAAGTGTTTGACCCAGTAAGGCGTTCATTAGAGTTGACTTACCTGCATTAGGCTTCCCGACAATAGCTACAAATCCTGATTTATGACTCACCTTGCAAAGGTAGCTGATTTGGAGGAGGATAGAGGTGTTTTAAGGCGATAAACTATATTTGCCCGATGATCCCAGCTGATAAATATACCAGACGTGGTGTTTCTGCTTCCAAGGAAGATGTTCATACAGCCATCAGAAATGTGGATAAAGGTCTCTTCCCAAAAGCCTTTTGTAAAATTGTTCCTGATTATCTGACCGGTAGCGAGGAACACTGCATTTTAATGCATGCTGATGGTGCCGGCACAAAGTCGTCGCTTGCGTATGCTTACTGGAAGGAAACGGGCGACCTTAGTGTCTGGAAAGGAATAGCTCAGGATGCCATTGTAATGAATATCGATGATCTTTTGTGTGCGGGAGCTGCAGATAATATTCTTTTATCATCAACCATTGGCCGCAATAAACGGCTGATACCGGGAGAAGTGATTGCTGCAATTATCAATGGCACCGAAGAATTAGTTGCAGAACTGAAAGGTTATGGAATTAATATTCATACAACGGGTGGTGAAACAGCTGATGTAGGGGATCTGGTCAGGACCATTATAGTGGATAGCACCGTAACGTGCAGGATGAAAAGAAGCGAAGTAATAAATAATGCAAATATTAAGCCCGGTAATGTAATTGTAGGTTTGGCTTCCTTCGGCAAAGCGACTTATGAAAAGGAATACAATGGTGGTATGGGTAGCAATGGACTGACTTCAGCGCGGCATGATGTATTTTCAAAATATGTTGCAGAAAAATACCCGGAGACCTGTGACGGAGGCTTACCCGAAGATGTTATTTATTCGGGCTCAAAAAAACTATCGGATTTGATTGACATTCCGGGAGGTAAAATTGCTGCCGGTAAACTGGTGTTATCACCAACCAGAACATATGCTCCTGTAATTAAAGAAATGCTGGCTCAATTTCGAAACAAAATAAATGGCATGGTGCACTGCAGTGGCGGTGGTCAAACGAAGGTTTTGCATTTTGTTGATGCAGTTCATATTATTAAAGATCATCTTTTTGAGGTACCTCCTTTATTCCTTATGATACATGATGAATCACAAACTGACTGGAAGGAGATGTTCACTGTATTTAATATGGGACATCGTATGGAAATTTACACTGATATTTTAACTGCTGAGGAATTGATAAAAATTTCCCTGCAATTCAATGTAGATGCAAAAATAATTGGCAGGGTAGAGGCAGCAGCAGAAAAAAAATTAACTATTGATTCCCAGAAGGGAGTTTTTCATTTCAGCTAAAGCAGATATTAATATTTAGCAGTTTGGATTTTATAAAGTGTCAGGATGTTATTTTTTCCATACTGATATAACGATAGCTTGTTTATTGAAACTACTGATGCCCCAGATTTTCTCCTGTGCAACATTTGTGGAATAATCAAAGCGCGCTGCTTCTGAATTCGGGGACAATGCCGCATTAACTATTACTTTTCCGGTGTTAAAATCTTCGTAAATAATATTGTAAAAACGGTCATAGTAATACGCATTTCTCTCTTCATCATTAATCATTAGTATTTTTGTCCTGATGCTGATATTATCCGAAAGCATATACTGCTCCTTTTTCAAAGTGGTGTACATCTTATGATTCGGAATCTTTTTTATGAAATTATAATGACATTGATAGATATATCCGTTTTTCTGATTAAGAAATAAATTATAAGAATAACTAAAACGTGTATTATAGAAATCCTGAAGGAAATCGTTATTGCTGTAATAAGTAGGGATAGTAGATAAATCAAATTTGCTATAAAAATGATTGATCATCTTAAACCAGTCTTCGGGTTTTTGATAAGGATGTGTCTCCAGCTTTTTGTATTTGAATATATAACGATAGATAGAACGTTCATCGTTATCCATAATTAATAAATTATCTTCTTCATCATATTCTATATTGCGTACACAGGAACTAAAGCCCAAAGCAATACTATCCGTTTGAACACCTGCTGTATCATAAATAAAAATATATGGACTGGCACATGCATTAAAGGCAATGTTTTCTTTGGAATCGATTGCAATTTTAAAACTATAACCGGAGGCATGCGCAAACTTTGAAGTGGGTATAGTGAAAAGATCAATACGCGTTAATCTGCCTTCTTGTCCTTTGGATACGGATCCAACTATTATTAGCAATGAAATCGTTAAACTGATTCTGCGTAAGAAAACTATCATGGTAAATTCTGGGTTTATTAAGTATCGGTGTTTTGTTTCCGGGACGCAAAGAAAATCAATTAATTAATACACCAATTATAAATATAAAAAAACCCTCCTTTTGAAGGGAGGGCTTACACAACCACTAACTACTAAAAAGAAAATTATTTATAACGTCGCAGCATTTTCTTGCAAGTGATTTTCGCTTGTTTCTAAAGATTTTTTATTTTTCCCTGTAATTTTCCCCAGCCCTGATTTCATTCTTTCTGCAAGAAGATACATTACAGGAACCATTATCAGGGTAAGGAAAGTAGCAAAACCCAATCCGAATATCATTGTCCAGGATAAAGGACCCCAGAATGCTGTACTATCGCCGCCAAAATAAATGTGCGGATTAAATTCAGTAAATAGCTTTACGAAATCAATATTAAAACCAACAGCCAGAGGAATCAATCCAAGTATGGTTGCTGTTGCAGTTAATACAACCGGTGTCATTCTTGTTTTACCTGCTTCTACTATGGCATCATAGGTGTTCATCCCCTGTTCCTTTAATAGATCGGTAAATTCAACAAGCAATATTCCATTTCGTACTACAATTCCTGCAAGCGCAACAACACCAACTCCTGTCATTACAATTGAGAATTCCATTTTGAATATACTGAATCCGATAAATACTCCAATAAGACTGAACACAATCTCTGTAAGAATAATAACAGACTTACTGAATGAATTAAACTGCGTAACAAGAATCAAAAAGATTAAGCCAAGTGAAATCAACAAAGCATTGCCAAGAAATGCACCGGTCTCTGCCTGCTCTTCCTGCGATCCGGCAAATTTGATATTAACACCGGATGGTGCTTTGAAATCTTTCATTCCATTTTGCACCTGAACAACAACTTCATTTTCATTAAATCCGGTTAATACATTTGAAGATAAAGTAACAATGCGTTTCTGATTTTTACGTTTAATAGCACCATAAGTATTGTTATAATCAACTTCAGCAAATGCACTTAAAGGGACATCTCTTACTGCGCCGCCCATAGCCATATCACGATAAAGTATTTTCAGGTTCTTTAAAAGATCAACATTATATCGCTGGTCTTCCCTGTAACGAAGCATTATCTTGTATTCATCATTTACATCACGGTATTTAGATACTTCACGCCCCAGTACTGCCATGTTTATTTCGTTACCAATTTGTCCGGTGCTTATTCCTTCTCTGTTTGCCCTTTCACGATCAATGTTGAATGAAATTTGTGGCTTGTTGTCCTGTAGATCACTTCTTAATTCTTCAACACCACCAATTTTCTTTTCCGCTAAATGTTTAGTAAGTAATTTACTGGTTGCCACTAAGTCGCTTAGATTATCTCCGGTAATTTCAATACTAACAGGTTTTCCAACAGGCGGGCCACCCTGTTCCTGTGCAACTGTAATTGCAGCACCGGGAATTCCTTTTACAGCTTGCCGGATTTTGTCAAGATAAACCAATGTTGATTTGCCATCACGTTTCCCGAACTCAACAAATGCAATACTAACCTTACTCTTATTTGCATAGTAACCCTGATCTTCATCTTGAGGGTCGGTAACTCCAACACCAACATTCGAAATAACTGATTTTACTAATTTGTTATCCTCTCCAATAACATTGTAAACACGATTCTCTACAATTTTAGTTATTGAATCCGTGTATTGCTGATCGGTTCCAATTGGTAAACTGGTGTATACAAATATGAAATTCGGATCAGCAGTCGGAAAGAAACTTACTCCGCCATTACGCACAGCAATCATTCCAAATGATATGATAAGAAGAGTTAGTGTTCCCATCATCATTTGCCATGGACGATGTAAAGCCCATTCCAGAAGGCGTTTATATCGTTCCTGTACAGCCGGCCATGTTTTTGTCTGGAATTTTTCAATCACCTTGTATAACCAGAAGCGGTTTAATAAGTTCAATAAAAAGAAAAGAATAACAAGATTGCCCATTCCCGGATTTCCTGCAACGTAAAATACAATTGCTAATGCAGCAAATATTACTGAAGTAATCTTAAGCCCTTTCTTAGGATCATGCCCTTTTTTATGGGGCTTCATAAACTGAACCGCAAAAACCGGATTAATAATATAAGCCACTACCAACGATGCCATCAATGTTATAATAAGCGTTATTGGAAGGAAGAACATGAATTTACCTATGATGCCTTTCCAGAATGCAAGTGGGATAAAAGGAGCAAGTGTGGTAAGAGTACCTGATAACACAGGTAGAAATACTTCACCGGCAGCAATCTTGGCTGCACTTACAATATCCCGCTTTCCATTATCAAATATCCGATGTGTATTTTCAATAACAACAATTGCATCATCCACTACTATACCTAAAGCAAGGAGGAAGGAAAATAATACAATCATGTTCATTGTAAAACCAATGGTTGGCATTATCAGAAAGGCAATAAACATCGACAATGGTACCGACATCGCAACAAAGAATGCATTGGTAGTTCCCATAAAAAACATCAGGATTACTGTAACCAGAATAAAACCTATAATGATGGTATTTATAAGATCGTGCAACGTTGTTCTGGTCTGCTCACTTTGATCACCTGTCAGAGTAACCTGAAGATCAGATGGCCATTGCGTTTTTTTCATATTGTCAATGATCTCCACAACTTTATCACTAGCCTCAATTAAATTTTCTCCGCTTCTTTTGATAATGCTTAAAGTGATTACATTTTTATGTTGTAAACGGGCAAAACTTTCCTGTTCTTTATGGGAGTCTACAACTTCTGCAATATCCTTTAAGTAAACTGGTGAACCATGTATTGAGTTAATTACGATGTTTTTTAACTGATCTACATCAGTAAATTCTCCTGATACACTTAGTGAACGTCTTGTTCCATCACTTATTCGTACTGATCCGCCCGGAACAGTCATGTTTTCATATTTTACTGCACGTTCAATATCACCCATAGTAATTTGAGCAACCTGCATCTTTAACATGTCCACATTGATTTGTATCTCCCGATCCAAAGCCCCGATCATGTCAACTTTACGCACTTCTTTTAATGACTCCAGGTTGTCCTTAGCATCATCTGCATAAGTTTTCAGTTTCTGCAAATCATAATTGCCGGATATATTTACATACATAATCGGAAGATCAGCAAAATTGATTTCCTGGATATCCGGATCACTTGGTAAATCATTCGGCAAATCGTTTTTTGCTTTATCTACTGCATCTTTCACCTTCCTTTTTGCATCATCAATTTTAACGTCGGAATTAAATTCAATAACTACGTTGGCATAATCCTGTACGGAGGCACTCTTAATCTTCTTTACTCCGGCAATACCCTTGCATTGCTTCTCTATTGGGCGGACTACCAGATTCTCCATATCTTTTGGAGAAGTACCGGGATAAACAACGCTCACATATATATTGGGCAATGAGATATCAGGGAAATTCTCCTTAGGTAAGCTATTATAAGCCGATATACCGGCAAGTGTAATTATTATTGTTAAAATAAATACGCTTGTCCTGTTATTGATTGCCCAGCTGCTGGGTTTAAATTCTTTAAAAATGTCTTTCATGTTTTTTCTGTTTTAACAGGTTGAAAATTTTATAAAAAAATCACAGTTTTACCGGTTCATTGTCTAGCAAGTCCTGATATCCTGTTGTTATAACACGATCGCCCTCTTTTAAACCCTCTGTAATTTCTACTATGCCATTGTATGATTGTCCTGTTTTTACGATTCTCTTTTTAGCAATTTGCTTATTTCCCATTGCTTCTGCAACATAAAGGTAAGAACCTTCTTCACCGTTTTGAACAAGATTCACCGGAACGCTAAATGCATTTTTTGATTTGTAGTCCACAATTTTCAGTACCGCAATCATGTTGGGGTTCAAATCTTTCTCTGCAGAACTTATTCCTGCTTCTACTTTAAATGTGCGGTTTAAATTATCTATTACTTTTCCGGAATAAGTTAATTTGGATTTTATCTCTCTTTTTAAATCAGGGAATGCCACAACAACTTCATTACCGGCATTTACTTTTGATATATAAGCTTCTGCAACTTCACCCTTTACTTTTAGGTTCGACATATTTACTACTCTTATTGCCGGCATTCCCGGACTTATTGCTTGCCCTACTTTTAAATCAACAGCATCAACTGTTCCGTTTATCGGAGATTTTATTTTCGACATCGCTAACTGTTCGCGTAATGTAGCTATGCGTTTGGCGGCACCTTCAAAATTATTTTTGGCACTCAGATATTGAATCTCACTACCCACCTTCTGATCCCAAAGTGATTTTTGTTTTTGGTAAACGGTATTCAAAAAGTCGTATTGACTCTCTGCTTCTTCTATTCCTTTTTGAATAGCTGCAGCATCTAACTCGGCCAGAATGGTTCCTTTAGACACTTTGTCTCCGGGATTTACATTGACTTTAGTCACTTTGCCCATCATCTCAGAACTTACTGCCACATTCTCGTCGCCGTCTATTCTAGCCTGAACTTCTATATAATGTTCAAATAACTGTGGCTTCATTTCAGTTACGGCTACTTCTTTGAAATCAACGGCTGTTGTATCATTCGTAGATAACTCCGTCTCAATAGCATTAATTTTATCCTGCAACGCTGCAGCCTCTTTTTTCAGGTTCGCTAATTCCGTTTTTTTATCAGTGCCATTGCCTGAACTGCAGGAAGCTATAACGGAAGAAATAATTAAAAGATAGAAAATGTTTTTCATTTGTATAAATGTTTTAGTAGGTTTATATTAGTAAGTTATGTTTCCTAATGCTTTGTCAACTTCAATTTTGGAAACGATGGTTTCATAAAGTGCAGAAAAATAATTTGTTTCTGCTTCTTTCAACGAGGCTTCTGCATCAATCACTTCTAAACTGGAGCCCACTCCATTATCATACTTTAGTCTGGAAGCTCTTACAATTTCAGTAGCAATATCTCTGTTCTTTTTGCTGGTTTCCAATGAGGCAAGGTTATTTTCCAAATTGGTTTTGCTGGATGCATACTCCAGGTTTATAGCTTGTTGAAGGTTACTAACCTGATTGTCTGCTTTCTGTAATGCCAGTTTTGATTGCTGTACTCTGGAATGTTTTTGTAAACCATCCCAAATAGGAACACTAAGTGATGCGCCGATGATTGCCGTTGGAAACCATTTGTATTCAGTATTGAAAATATTAAAGTCATTACGCGATGCATTGGTACTTAGGCTTCCAAAAGCAGCAAGACTAGGTAGATAGGTATAACGGTAGCGTTTTAAATCGAGTTCCTGTAAACGATGAGCTGATTGAAGTACATCATATTCACTTCGCTTTGTTGCATCCACGGTTTCAGGAAGAGTGATGGTGCCCCAATCATTTTCATTCAACTGATCTGTTAATTCAACAGGTGTTTTTTGATCTATTCCAATCTGAAATTTTAACAAAGTATAAGCAAGCTCTACATACCTTCCTGCATTTTTTTGTTGAACAAGTATGTTGTTGTATGCAAGATCAACTCTGTCAAAATCCAGTTTCTCGGCAAAGCCTGCATCATAATATGCTTTGGTGTCATCACGAAGTTTTTTAATGCGTTCAACATTTTTGTTTACCAGAGTCAATTGTTCTTTTGTAACCAATACATTGTAATATGCTTTACTTACAGTAACCGCAGTTTCTATTTTAGTTTGCTTCGTTTGCTTGCGGCTTAAATCCTGATAAGCTCTGGAAGCTTGGAGACCCACAAGATATGAACCATCAAAAATTAACTGTGTTGCGGTTATTCCGGCAGATGCAGTGTAAGGTTGACCAAATCTTACAGGAGCAAAAGTTCCGGGCTCACCATTAAAAAATTCAGCAGGAACAAAGGTTGTAGGAACTTCAATAAAGTGATTCAACTCCGCACTACCCGTAATCTGCGGAGTTCCCAAACCGGTAAGTTCATTCACCTTTTGTTTTGAGATGCTTTCTTCCAGAATTGCATTCTTTACGTTAACACTATTTGTTAATGCAAGATCAATTGACTGCTTTAAAGAAAGCTGTTGTGTTTGTGCTCGCTTTCTTCTCACTCGAAT
>JANOBN010000416.1:0-1515 GCA_031411675.1 Bacteroidota bacterium
CATACATCCATAAATGTGGTAGCTGAACCAACCCCCCTACACCCTGATTGGCTACTGTATGCAACTCAATATGAATGTTTGCAGGTTCACAGAATGGAACTGGATCATTAGAAACATTTGTACTATAAACTACAACCGGAATCTGAGGTGTAAATGTTAAAGTAACAATATCTGCCTGATTGCCTCCACAACTGTTAGTTAATAATTGCAGATCTCCAGGGTCAGACGGATCTAAAGTAGGAAGTATACATCCATTACAAACAAATCCATAATGAAAATCAATTGGAGTCGGACCATAGCATTGTGCACAACCAATTCCATCGATACATTGAAACGCTACTGTGATCAATAATCTTGTGGGGCCATTGCAAGTAAAATACCACAGCCCATCACTATTCTGAGTAATTCCATTACTTCCTGTTGGTTGACAGTTATTATTCGCAAACTGAATATTAGTAATTAACGAATTTGGAATTGTACTTGAGGAAAAAATCCATGCATCAGTACGTGCATCATAAACATAGCCAGGTGCCGAGTAAACATTAATATCAACGCAGAATGTATATTGATTGCCCGGAGTATTATAATTTGCTCCGCTAATATTTTGAGGTGTAAAACTAATTTCTGTGTTTGGTTGAAAGACTGGGTTTTCATAGGTATAAACTTGACCAGTTAAGTCTACATCAGCACATGTAGGTGTGTCAATATTCAATCGGGTAAAGGAATTAAAATACTCTGCATCAAAATCAAAATTCGAAGTTGTAAATTGTTCGCCTGTTGTCCGGTAACAGTCTCGATTCAAAAGAAATCCAATTTGACGATTTTCTTCTTCTGCCTGAACTTTCCAGACTGCAAAATCATTATTCCTAAACGCTGTGTAATTCGAATTCCATGTCCCATAGTATGAATTTATATTGTCAGGAAACAATGTGGTATTAAAAGTGGTATTACCATTAGTTGACATCCTGCGTGTTGCACTACTATAACTGAACTGAAGCGTTCCTCCAGGATTTAATGGTCCACCGCTCAGATTTGGACAATGATTATTTGCGCAGTTATATATATCAAAGAAAATATTGAATGGATAACCATAAGTGCTAAAAGGTCCATCCCACCCCTGATTCCAGTCATGCCAATACAAATAGGCAAACTTTAAATGGAGATTATTACTTATATCAAAACTGAAATTATCAGGATAAACAATCAAAGGTCTGTATTCAGGAGTTGCTCCATTAATTGGGAAATCGGGCACATGGGGCATACCTCCTATTGAAAAAACATTTATTGATTGTTTTATTCCACATACCGGGTACCACCAACTATCAGCAAGACCCAATGATGTGCCTACATTAGTCTGCATTATCATTGGCGTTATGGCATCGCCCCATGGATCGCACGAAGTACTAAAACAATTGCTTCCTCCGGAACTGCCATATGTAACTATGCCATCATCCGCAGTAAATTGTGCTCGTATTTGACCCATCGGAAAAAATCCACCATCAATAGCATTAACCG